>CAZSBI010000103.1:0-6309 GCA_964604735.1 uncultured Flavobacteriaceae bacterium
AAAACTTGCAAAATCTTTGAAACCAATAGGTTCGATTTCTTTAAATTCTTCTTCTTCTTTTTTAATTTTGTATAGCATAATATCTTTATTAATGATTGTGGTATTTCGTTTAATTTGTGGCTAACACTTGTACACACACAATTGCATATATTTCCTTTATCCCCGCAAGTTACCAACAAAAACCCAACAATGCAAATATTTTTTAAAATTTATATACCAAAAAGTTGCATTTACTAATTGAACTTAGGTATGGCAGAAAGGTTTGCTATAAAAAAAATTTTATTGTAAAAAACAATGAAAAAATTGTACTTTTGGGTAAAAATTTAATCCAGATGAAAAAATACATATTTATAATAGCTTTTTTAGCTTTTCAGATGTCATTCGGACAAATAACAGACGGAAATGAAAAAGTCGATTTTCAAGATCGGTTTAAAAATGCAAAAAAAACATTTACCAATTTTGAAGGCAGCGATTATCGTTTCAAAATCATCAAACATTTAGATGCTACGCCTATCAAAAATCAAAATAGAACAGGTACTTGTTGGAGTTTCTCGGGTTTATCATTCTTAGAATCTGAGTTGCTTCGCAAAGGCAAACCGGCTTTTAATCTGTCCGAGATGTGGATTGCCCGCAATGCTTACATTGGCAAAGCACAAAATTATTTGCTAATGGACGGTCATCTGAATTTTGGCGAAGGTGGCGAGTTTCACGATATTCCTTGGGTTGTAAAACGCTACGGTATTGTGCCTCAATATGCTTATCAGGGCAATAATTACGGTGGCGACAGACATAATCACAGCGAATTGAAAGCCGTTTTAACAGCAATGCTCAAAGCTTTGAAAGACAAACCGCAAAATCACAAATTGACCAAATCGTGGAAAAAAGCATACACAAACGTAGTTGATGCCTACTTAGGCGATGTGCCCGAAAACACAGAGGATTTTCAATTTACTTATGACAACAAAACTTTCACGCCAAAATCATTTGCCAAATATATCGACTTAAATATGGACGATTATGTAGAATTGACTTCTTTTACGCATCATCCTTATTACAAAGCTTATGCAATGGAATTGCCGGACAATTGGCAAATGCACACCGCCTACAATATTCCTTTGGACGAATTGATGAAAATATCTGAAAATGCTATCAACAAAGGTTACACTTTTGCTTGGGGCGCCGATGTATCCGAAAAAGGATTTTCGCACAGAAAAGGATTGGCAATATTGCCTGCAGACCCGAGAAGCGTACAAGATAAACGTAGTAATTCAAAAACCTTTGACAAAAACGGCGAAGCAATTCCAAATGCTTTTTTTACCCCTGTCAAAGAAAAAGATGTAAGTCCCGAAGAAAGACAAACAGCTTACGAAAACGGCGAAACCACCGATGACCACGGTATGCATATTGTAGGTATTGTAAAAGACCAAACCGGTAAAAAATATTTTATTGTCAAAAATTCTTGGGGCAACAGCAACGAACTAAACGGTTACTTCTTTGTGTCGTTCCCCTACTTTAAATACAAGACTATTGACATTTTTGTACACAAAGACGCCTTACCAAAAGACTTGAAGAAAAAATTAAATATCAAATAATTTAGAAGTATTTTGTTTCATTAGTAGGCTTCTGAAATTTTTTAGAAAACCATAATTTTACATATCCAAAAGCGAACAATTTCAAGAGTTCGCTTTTTTATTTTTTATTGCCGAAAATACCGTATTTTTGACAAAATATTTAAGTTTAATGAAAAATCAACACCAAATATACGGAATGCATCCTATTATGGAAGCTGTCAAATCGGGAAAAACCATTGATAAAATTTTTGTCCAAAAAGGGCTGAAAGGACAACTGTCTTTTGAACTAATCTCTTTATTACAAGAAAATGGCATCAATTACAAAACCGTCCCGATTGAAAAACTTAACAAACTCACTCGCGAAAATCATCAAGGGGTGGTGGCTTTTATCAGTCCCGTTAAATTGGTTTCCTTAGAAGAATTACTCGAAAAAAATACCGAAACAACACAACAAACATACATTTTGCTTGATGGTGTTACCGACCCGCGTAATTTTGGCGCCATCATTCGTACAGCTGCCGCAGTTAATGCCAACGGAATTATTATACCGGAAAATAACAGCGCCCCCATTAATGAAGATGCGGTAAAAACATCGGCAGGTGGCATTTTTAAAGTGCCTATTGCACGAGTAAAACACTTAAAAGATGCAATTTTCTTACTGCAATCTTACGATATCAATATTGTGTCCGCTACTGAAAAAACTAACGATTCTATTTATGATGTCAATCTAAAAGAGAATTTTGCCTTAGTTATGGGCAGTGAAGGCAGAGGTATTCAAAACAGCATCTTAAACTTATCAACCTACAAGGTAAAATTGCCTATGTCCGAACATATTTCATCTCTGAATGTTTCCGTGGCTTGTGCTGTATTTTTGTATGAAGCTGTTCGACAACGATTATAAAAAAAATCCCGACAGAAATACATTCTATCGGGATTTTTTCATCATAAGAATTAATAGGTCTGCCCTAAAATTATCTTAAATGAATAGTTCTTGTATTACCGTTAGGTAAAGTTAAAGTGGCTTCGTTGTCACAAGTGCCGTTGCCGAAATCTAAGGTTGAAGTGGCACCGTTTTTCACTATTTCAATTACACCGCTTACAAAATATCTGCAAGGCACTTCTCTTCTTAGCGGCGTGGTAATGGTTAAGTCAAGTACAACACCGTTTCTGCGCACAATATGACTGTTACCTGTTACTAAGAAAACATCGTCGTTGCGCATTCTTGGCGTTGTATATCCTTCAATCCACTCTCTTACTCTTGTTCCACTGCGTTGTGTTACGTCGCCGTTTAAGAAAGTAATTGTAAAGTCATAATTATTGGTAGATTGCGGATTTCCGTTTGCATTGCTACGCACACGTACAAAATCAAATCCACCGTCAACACCAATGCCGTTTACCGAAAAATTAGTAAAAGCAACTGACCCCGATATAGATTGCGCAACAGTATCAAACGATCTGTTTATAGATATTGTACCTCTATAAGTGTTTCCGTTTGGCATAGTACAACCATTGGCATCAAACTCCCAAGTAATACTAACACTGCCACCTGTTCTTACAATGGTTTGTGTTACACAAGCAGGCAATTGATGATGTGCCGTGCTGCGATTGGCGGTGCCGGATGTAGCGTTAAAACCGTAAACATCGACCATATCCATAATATCGTCCCCCGTCGCATCGGTTTCTACTACCGCTTTTGCTTCGTCATCAGTAACTTCTTGTTGCTGAGGCGTGTCTTGTGTTTCTTTTTTACAATTCTGAAATAATACAATTCCGAAAAGCATTAATACTAAACTTAATTTTTTCATAATAAATTTTTTATAGTTATACCTTTTTGACTAAATGTTTTGCAAAAGGTTTAATCTTAACGTAAAGATTTTGTAAATATTATGTAACTATACTTTGGTAATTTTAGATTGATTAGTTTAATGAATAAATCATATCTTTGCAGTAGATTGTAAAAAATATGCAAACAGAAATTTTGATTATTATCGGTTTTTTATTGCTTTCCGCTTTTTTTTCGGGAATGGAAATCGCTTTTGTAAGTGCCAATCGGGTAAAACTTGAACTCGATAAGAATGAAAGCGGATTTACCGCCAATATTTTAAAAAAACTTACCGACTCGCCTTCCGATTTTATTACAACTATGCTTGTAGGAAACAACGTAGCTTTGGTTATATACGGTTTTTTTATGGGCGAGCTCATCACAACTTATCTCACAAAATACTTTCCAAATGTAAGCGGTATAAACGAACTATTGATAAAAACGGTCATCTCGACCTTAGTCATTTTGTTTACCGCCGAGTTTTTGCCCAAAGTGATTTTTCAACTGTATTCCAACACACTTTTGCGCCTATTTTCATTTCCTGCCTATCTTACTTATGTGGTTTTTTGGCCGGTTACCAAATTTATTCTTTGGATATCAAATCTGATTCTAAAATACATTTTTAACACCAAAACAGACGATGTGCAACAAGCATTTAGCAAGCTGGAATTAGCCAAAGTAATCAGTCAGCAAATTGAAGCAAGCGAACAAGAAGAAGAAACGGACAGCGAACTCGAAATACTACACAACGCCCTCGATTTTGCCGATATTAAGGCTCGCGAAATTATGATACCGCGTACCGAAATCATTGCAGTTGAAGACGACACAAGCATCGAAGAACTCAAAGAGGTTTTTATTGAAACAGGCTTGTCAAAAATTATTGTTTTCAAAGACAATATCGACAATATTATCGGCTATGTGCATTCTTTTGAAATGTTTAAAAATCCAAAAAAAATAAAACGAATTACCAAAGAGGTTTTATTTGTACCTGAAACCATTTCAAGCAACGATTTGCTTAAAGAATTAACTCAAAAAAAGAAAAATGTTGCTATTGTTTTAGACGAATATGGCGGCACATCCGGATTGATAACTCTTGAAGATATTATCGAAGAAATTTTTGGCGAAATTGAAGATGAACACGACAAAAACGAACTTTTTGAAAAACAAATCGACGAGGATACATTTATTTTATCAGGGCGTCACGAAATTGAAGAACTCAACAAGAAATACCACCTCAATATTCCGGAAGACGACAGTTACGAAACGCTTGGCGGATATATTCTTTCAAAAATAGGTGAAATTCCGGAAGAGAATACCGAATTTGATATCGATGATAAATTTCATATCAAAATCAATAAAGCCAATCAAAAACAAATTCAAAAAGTCATACTTAAAGTCATTCGCCACAACGATTAACAAGCCATAAACTATGAAAACCAAAACTACTTACTATTGTCAAAACTGCGGTGCGCAATACTCAAAATGGATGGGGCAATGCACCACTTGCAAGCAATGGAACACGGTGGTGGAAGAAATTGTGTCCAAAAAAGACTTAAAAACCGGTGGCAATCCGTCGTCAAAAATAAAATCAAAAGTTACCAAACTTACCGATATCGACACTTCGGAAGAGTATCGTATCAGCACCAATAACCAAGAACTCGATCGCGTCTTAGGCGGTGGCGTAGTGCCCGGAAGTGTTATTTTGTTGGGTGGCGAACCCGGCATTGGCAAATCGACTTTAATGTTACAAATTGCCCTAAACCTGCCTTTTAACACCTTGTATATTTCGGGCGAAGAAAGTCCTAAACAAATACGAATGCGCGCCGAAAGAATCGGTATCAATAATGAACAAATGCAATTGTTGTTCGAGACCAATACACAAAAGATTTTTCACGCATTGCAAGAGGTAAATCCGGACATTTTAGTCATTGATTCCATTCAGACCCTGCATAGCGATTATATCGAATCATCGGCAGGTAGCATTTCGCAAATTCGTGAAACAACCGCAGAGATTATCCAATATGCAAAAAAAACGAATACCCCTGTATTTATTATAGGGCACATCAACAAGGAAGGACAAATAGCCGGACCAAAAGTTTTGGAGCATATGGTCGATACCGTTTTACAGTTCGAAGGTGATCGCAATCATTTATTTCGCATACTTCGCGCCAACAAAAACCGTTTTGGCTCAACCCACGAAATTGGTATTTTCGAAATGAATAGTCAAGGCTTAAAAGAAATTAGCAATCCCTCAAAACTATTGCTAACCACCCACGACAGCGATTTGAGCGGCACCGTTATTGCCGTAGCTATGGAAGGTCTGCGTCCTTTATTAATCGAAGTGCAATCATTGGTAAGCACAGCCGTTTACGGCACACCGCAACGCAGTACAACCGGCTACGATATCAAACGATTACATATGATTTTGGCGGTACTCGAAAAACGTATGGGCATCAAATTATCGTCAAAAGATGTGTTTTTAAATATTACAGGCGGTATCAAAATTGACGACCCTGCTATCGATTTAGCAGTAGCAGCCGCTATTTTATCGTCAAACAATGACGAACCGATTTCGGCGCAGTGGGCATTTGCCGGCGAAGTAGGATTGACAGGCGAAGTGCGCCCCGTAACCCGAATTGAACAACGAATTAGCGAAGCAGAAAAATTGGGATTTGAACGTATATTCATTTCCAAACATAATCATATCGAAACAAAAAATTATGGTATCAGAATCATAATGATTGGTGAGATTAAAGAATTAGAACAATTGATGTAGGGAAGTGAGGAACAAGGAGAAAGGTAAAAGTGCGTTGGGAGTTGGAAGACGGAAGTCTGAAGTCCGAAGTCGGAAGGTATTAAGGTGTTAAGGAGGCAAGGTGTTAAGGAGACAAGGTATTAAGGAGGCAAGGTATTAAG
>CAZSBI010000104.1:0-15093 GCA_964604735.1 uncultured Flavobacteriaceae bacterium
TCCGGACGTAAAACATTACGGTGGCGACAATCAAGTTAAAATTACAACCAAATTCTTAATTGATAGCGAAGGCGAAGATGTTGACAATGATGTACAACAAAGAGTATTCAAAGGTTTGCAATCATTCTTCCCCGAAGGATATACTTATGAAGATTTCATCAGTAGTGAAGACAATAAAAAGATAGGTAGGATGCAATCGATAAAAGTAGGTCCAACCATCGCCGATGATATTAAAAAAGGAGCCGGATTTGCTATTTTTGGATCATTGTTAGTCGTATTCTTATATATTTTACTAAGATTTAAAAAATGGCAATTTAGTGCAGGAGCAGTTGCTGCTGTATTCCACGATGTATTGATAGTGTTGGGTATTTTCTCATTAGCTTGGCGTATTATGCCGTTTAATATGGAAATAGATCAAGCATTTATTGCAGCTATACTGACCGTAATTGGTTATTCGTTGAATGATACGGTAGTTATTTTTGACCGTATTCGTGAGTTCTCAAAAGAACATCACACTTGGTCATTGGCAAAACAAATTAATCAATCATTAGATAGTACTTTATCTAGAACATTAAATACATCATTAACAACGCTGATTACTTTGATAGCTATCTTTATTTTTGGAGGTGAAAGTATCCAAGGATTTATTTTCGCATTGATTGTCGGTGTTATTGTAGGTACCTACTCATCACTATTTGTGGCAACACCTATTATGTATGACTTATTAAAGAAAACAGATAAAAAAGAATAAGAATTATTCTTTAACAATTATATAAAATGCCGAAAGCAAAGCTTTCGGCATTTTATATTTTTATGTTTGTGAAAAATTATCAAACTGTATGGGGAAAGTATAAGAAAAAAATCAACTCTTGTTCTTTAACATAGGTACAAACCTAAAAGTACCATGATTGGTTTCTGTAATATTTCCGGAGGCATCTTTTTCAATCAATTTCATTTCTTGCGCTTCATTTCCTACCGGAATAACCAGTTTTCCGTTTGGTTTAAGCTGATTTATCAATTCTTGCGGAATATATGGGGCAGCCGCCGTTACTATGATTCTGTCAAAGGGTGCATAAAGAGCTAAACCTTTGTAACCGTCGCCATAGCTCATATATTTCGGGCGGTAATTTAGCAATGATAAAGTCTTTTTTGCCTTAGTGTAAAGTTCTTTGATGCGTTCAATGGTATAAACTTGCGTTTTTAACTCCATTAATACAGCTGCCTGATAACCTGAACCTGTACCAATTTCTAAAACTTTATGTCCTTGTTGTACATCGAGCAGTTGCGATTGAAATGCAACAGTATATGGTTGCGAAATAGTTTGTTCGGCTGCAATAGGAAAGGCTTTGTCTTGATAGGCATGACTTGCCAAGGCAGATTCAAAAAACACATGACGCGGAATTTTTGCAATGGCTTTAAGCACAAAAGCGTTGGTTATGCCTTTTTGCATAAGTTCTTCAACTAATTTATTTCTAAGACCTTGGTGTCTGGGAGTGTCAAGCATAAACTATTATTTTTTTGTGCTTAAAAATAATCATTTTTCATATAAAAAATCAATCAAATTCATTAAATTTGTTCACAAATCAATAAAACTACTCAAAATGAATAAAATAGCCGTAATAGGAGCAGGTACAATGGGCAACGGAATAGCACATGTGTTTGCACAATCAGGATATCAAGTACATTTAATTGACGTGTCCAAAAGTGCTTTAGACAGAGCGCTGGACACCATTACAAAAAATTTGATGCGTTTGCTGTCAAAAGAAAAAATTGATGAAGCAACAAAAGACAATACCCTTAAAAACATCACTACTTTTGATAATATGGAAGATGGTGTGAAAGGTGTTGATTTAGTTGTGGAGGCTGCCACAGAAAGAATTGATCTAAAACTCAAAATATTTAAAGATTTGAGCGAAATGACTCCTGAAAATGTTATTTTGGCAACCAACACATCTTCAATATCTATTACTACAATTGCTTCGGTTACCAATCGACCCGATAAAGTAATTGGTATGCACTTTATGAATCCGGTGCCAATTATGAAACTTGTCGAAATCATTCGCGGTTATTCTACTTCGGACGAAACCTACAAATTAACAGCCGATTTATCAACTAAATTAGGTAAAGTTCCGGTTGAGGTTAACGATTATCCCGGATTTGTAGCCAACCGTATTTTGATGCCAATGATTAATGAAGCCATCGAAACGCTTTATAACGGTGTAGCAGGTGTCGAAGAAATTGATACTGTGATGAAACTCGGTATGGGACACCCAATGGGACCCTTACAATTAGCCGACTTTATCGGATTAGATGTATGTTTAGCCATACTTAACGTAATGTACGACGGTTTTAAAAATCCGAAATACGCACCCAATCCATTACTTGTAAAAATGGTAGAAGCAGGCAAATTAGGTGTTAAATCAGGCGAAGGTTTTTATGACTATGCCGAAAGCCGTAAAGCCGAAAAAGTATCTAAACAGTTTGTAAAATAATGCTTGGACAAAGATTGAAAGCATTTATTGTTTTCAATTGATATTGCTAAGAGTATCCAATTTTTAAACCGATTACACACATTCTGTAATCGGTTTTTATTTTGAAAAGCAATTATTTATTTAAAAATTGATAATTAACGGTTTATTTCAAAACCTTGGGTTATAAGAATTTAATTCCAAATCAAATTCATTTTCAAGTAAATCAACCGTAAATTCGATTAATTGATTTTGGGTAGATTCAATAAGAAATTCCTTAACTGTATGACGTTTGTTTAGTAAATAGATACTTTTCATCTCAGTGCTATATTCGCTTGGACCCGGTCCGGCTCTAAAAAATTCAATCGTTTCAACAGCATTTTTTGTAAAGATACTAATGTCCGTAATGCCTTCTAAATCAATGTTTTGCTTGTAAATCAATTTGTTAAATATGAAATATCCGATATATAGTTTTTTGTTTTCAACAACAATTCCTTTTCTCAATAAGAATGCTAAAATCAATAAAATTGAAATAAATAACGGAATTAATCCGATATATATGGGATATTGAAATTCGTTATCATGTTTATCATAAAAAGTCATAAAAAGTAAGTTGTAGCTAAAATTCAGGAACAATAATGAGCCACCAATTAGAATAATTTTTTGAAAAAAGGTGTAATTTGAATTAAATACAATTGGATTCATAGTTTTAAATGTTTAATGGTTAAAATCTTTGCTAAAAAAGCCTCCTTTGTTTTCTTTACGGTGTTTAGAAAACTCTACGATTATATATGCCGTAGTAATTAAATTTCGTAATTCCAGTAAGTCGGTGCTTAGTTCAGAATGGTCATACAAACGTTTATTGTCTTCGTATAAAACATATAAACGTCGTAGGGCGCGAAATATTCTTTCGTTTGAACGAACAATGCCCACATAGTTGCTCATAATGGTTTTCACCTCATTTCTATCGTGGGTGATAAGTACTTTTTCCATATTTTTATAAGTACCGGTATCAATCCAATCGGGGATATTTGGCAATTTTCCTTGGTCATAATTCTTGCTGATAAATTCGGAGGCATTATGCGAATATATCAATGCTTCGAGCAAGGAATTTGATGCCAATCGGTTTGCTCCATGTAAGCCTGTGCGTGACACTTCGCCACTGGCAAACAAATTATTGATAGATGTTTGTCCGTTTTGGTCAACAACAACGCCACCCATTATATAATGTGCGGCAGGAGCAATTGGAATATAATCTTTTCGGATATCAATGTTTAAGCTAGCGCACTTCTTGGTAATATTCGGAAAATGTTTGATAAAATCATCATAATTGAGATGCGTTACATCTAAAAACATATTTTTTACGCCTTCTAATTTCATTTCGGTGTCAATAGAACGCGCTACGATGTCACGAGGTGCCAGCTCTAAACGGTCATCATATTTGTACATAAAACGTTCGCCTTGATGATTGCGCAAGTAGGCGCCAAATCCGCGTACCGCTTCCGAAATTAAAAAGGCGGGACTTTCGCCCGGATTATATAGGGCAGTGGGGTGAAATTGTATAAATTCTAAATCTGCCAATTTGGCTTTGGCACGATATGCTATACCAATACCATCGCCGGTAGCGACAAACGGATTGGTTGTTGTTTCATAAACTTGTCCGCTGCCACCTGTTGCCAACAGTGTGTATTTTGCCGTAAAAGTCTTGACTTGATTGGTTTTTTCGTCCAAAACATAAGCACCAAAAGCAGTTTTTTCAGATTCTAACGAAGTTAAAGCGCCAAAAACCTGATGTTCTGTAATCAAATCAATGGCAAAATGAAAATCAAAAAAATGAATATTGGGTATTTCTGCTACTATTTTTAATAGGGAGCGCTCAATTTCTAATCCTGTAATATCTTTATGATGAAAAATACGGTTTTGTGAGTGACCGCCTTCCTTGCCTAAATCGAAATCGCCGTTTTGTTTTTTGTCAAAATCGACGCCCCATTGGAGCAATTCGTCTAAGCGATGATGCGCCTCGGTAATAACCATCTTAACAACTTCCTTATCGCATAAACCGTCGCCGGCAACCAAAGTATCGTTGATATGTTCTTCGTAAGAATCGTTGATTAAGTCGTAAACCGTTGCAATGCCACCTTGTGCATATTTGGTATTCGATTCTTCTTTACTGCCTTTTGTTATGATGCTTATGGTTTTGTCAGGAAATTTTTTGGCAATTTTAATAGCAAATGACAGTCCGGCAATTCCGGAGCCAATAACAAGAAAGTCGCTTTTTATTTGCATAGTCGATAATCGTTAGTTGTTAGAAAATGCTATGATAAGTCGAGCATACGTTGGATAGAAACAAGTGCTTTTTCGGCCAATTTTTTTTCAACATTTACTTCGGGCATTTCATATTTTAGTGCTAGATATATTTTTTCTAATGTGTTTCGTTTCATATACGGACATTCGGTGCAAGCGCAAGCCGCATCGTCGTTGACGGGTGGGGCAGGAATAAGCACTTTGTCAGGGGCAATTTGTGCCATTTTGTGCAAAATACCCGATTCGGTTGCAATGATAAACTCTTTTGCTTCGCAATTTTGAACAAAATTTAGCAATCCGGATGTTGAGCCAATATAATCTGCCATTGCCAATATGCTTGCTTTTGATTCGGGGTGTGCAATAAATTTTGCATTGGGATATTCCTTTTGAAGTTGCTTGATTTTGTCTAAGGAAAATTCCTCGTGAACAGTACATGCACCGTCCCACAGCAACATTTCTCTTCCGGTTTTTTGAATGAGATATGCACCTAAATTTCTGTCAGGGGCAAAAATAATTTCTTTGTCTTTGGGTATCGAATTGATAATTTTTTCGGCATTTGACGATGTACAAACAATATCTGTCAATGCTTTGATTTCGGCAGAAGTATTGACATAAGAAACCACAATGTGATTAGGGTGTTTTTGTTTAAAAGCCTTGAATTCATCTTTGGGCGCCGATTCTGCTAAGCTGCAACCTGCCAATAAATCCGGTAGCAGAACCTTCTTATCAGGATTTAATATTTTAGCTGTTTCTGCCATAAAATGTACACCTGCAAACAATATCATATCCGCTTTGGTTTCGGCAGCTCTCTGTGCCAATGCCAAACTATCGCCAACAAAATCGGCAATATCTTGTATTTCGGCTACTTGATAATAATGGGCAAGAATAACAACATTCTTTTCTTTTCGAAAGCGATTTATTTCAGCAAGCATATCGACGTTTTTGGATATAGGAATATCTAAAAAACCGACATTTTGAATATTTTTAATAGCCTTTTCTATGTGCATAATTTGAATTTTTTGTAAATTTAATACTTGTTGATAAAATATCAAATATTATTCCAAATTATTTTTATTGCTTGGCAGTATTTGCTAAGCTTTTGGCTACAAACAATATACTTTTACGGCAAAATATTATTTCACTTCAACACGCCAGCCATAAGGGTCTTCGGCACGATTGTATTGTATGTCCCAAAGCATATTTTTAAGTTTTTCGGCAAAACTATCGCTTGGTTCCGGCAAATCGGTATAGAAATCTTTATATTTTACACCGGTAATATGTAAAATTGTAGCGGCTGTACCTGCGCCAAAAATTTCTTTAAGCTCGCCGTTTTTGGCACCTTCAACTATTTCGGCTACTTCAACAGGACGCACTTCAACCTCAATCCCATTATCTTGTGCCAATTGGATAATACTTTTACGGGTTACACCGGGCAAGATTCTTGAATTTGTAGGCGCCGTCAATAATTTGTCACCCATTCTAAAAAATACATTCATTGTACCGGCTTCTTCCAAGTATTTGTGCTCTTTGGAGTCTGTCCAAATAACTTGTTTAAAACCTTCTTTTTGGGCTTGCATAGTAGGGTAGAACTGTCCTGCATAGTTTCCGGCTGCTTTGGCATAACCTACACCGCCATCGCAGGCGCGACTGTATTTGTCTTCTATTTTTACTTTTACTTCACCCGAGTAATATTTTCCGGCAGGCGATGCCATAATCATTAATCTGTACGAAGTAGAAGGCGATGCTGCTACTGCATTTTCAGTAGCGATATATACAGGGCGGAAGTACAATGATTGCCCTTCGCCTGTGGGAATCCAATTTTGATCAATTTTTAAAAGTTCCATCAATCCACCCATAAAAATTTCTTTCGGAATACTTGCCATTCCTAATCTTTCGGCGGAAGTGTTCATGCGTTCAAAATTTTCTTCGGGACGAAATAGAAATACCTTACCATCGACATCTTTATAAGCTTTCATTCCTTCAAAAACAGCTTGTCCGTAATGAAAAACTTTTGCCGAAGGCTCGTAAGGAAGCGTTTGATACGGCATTATTTTTGCACTTACCCATTTGTCGTCAATATAATCGGCAACGAACATATGGTCGCTAAACATTTTTCCGAAGATTAAATTAGAAAAATCGGCGTTTTCTAACTTTGATTGAGCAATTTTTTCGATAGTAATTTTAGGTATCATAACTTTATTTGTTTTAGAATGTTTCAAAATTACGAAAAATATTTCAAAAAAACTATTAATTTTGCAATAAACTAAGCTTTTTTGCCCAAATTTATACGAATATCGAAATTACTTTGCTTTATGGAATAAATTAACTTTGTGTGTTGAAAAATTAGCAAGATTTTAGTAAAATTATAACAGAATTAAAATGTCAATAATAGTAAAAATGACCGAAGATGGTTCAAAAACATTGTTTTTGCCTGAAATGGACGAAACTTATCACTCTGTATTTGGTGCAAAAACCGAATCAGAACACGTTTTTATTGAAGCGGGATACAAGCAATTTGCACAACAAAAATTGAATATTCTGGAAGTGGGAACAGGAACAGGATTAAATGTTTTTTTGACTTATCTGCATCATCTCAAAGATAATAGAGAAATATATTTTGAAACATTGGAAAAATATCCTTTAAATGAAAATATTTATAAGGAGCTAAATTATGCAATTTCCGATGAAAACAAATTGATATTCAATAAAATACATACTTCTAATTGGAATAAAATAACTCATTTAGACAGCACATTTCAACTGCATAAAAAGCAAATTGATTTGTTAGATTTTTCTTCCGATTATAAGTTTGATTTGGTTTATTTTGACGCTTTCGATCCGGCAAAACAACCGGAGTTATGGACAGAAAAAGTGTTTCAAAATATCTATAATCATATGAATGCAGATGGTATTTTGGTTACCTATTCGGCAAAAGGAATTGTGCGTAGAGCAATGCAGTCAGTTGGGTTTAAGGTAGAGAGAATTCCGGGACCGCCGGGTAAGCGCGAAATGATTAGGGCAAGCAAATCATAAAAATTTTAAAATAATACGCATTGTTTAAGTATAAATTCTTACTTTCGTATTTTATCAATAAAACAAACATAAATCTATATAAAATGAAAAAAATAATATACATTTTACTGCTTTTTATAAGCTTTCAGACTAGCGCGCAACAGAGCGATTTAACTCTTGAAGATGCCGTGCTTGGATACTATAAAGGTTTGTATCCCAAATCTTTACGAAATTTGCAATGGGTTGAGAATACTCATAATTTTTTGCAAAGAGAAGGAAATGAAATAGTCATTAAAAACGCAGACAATAAAATTGTAAAAACAATCACACTTGACGATTACAAAACTGTTTTTCCCGATGAAGGCAGACTGCCGTATATTGAAGTATCAACAGCTGATTTCTTGATGTTTAGCAAAGAAAACAGCAAAATTTTATACTACTATAATGATGCAAAATTCGATAAGATTGATTATCCTGAGAATGCTGACAATTTAGATTTTAATACACAAAAAAAAGCATTGGCATATACGGTTGACAATAATTTATTAATATCGACAGTTGATGAAAATAAAGTAGAAGTAGCCATCAATAATGACCCTAATATTGTAAGCGGACAGGCTATTGCGCGTAGTGAGTTTGGTATTACAAAAGGTACTTTTTGGTCACCAAAAGGCAATAAATTGGCATTTTATCAAAAAGATGAAACAGCGGTCGAAAATTATCCCTTGGTAGATATCACCGTGACACCGGCTAAACTAAAAAATATTAAATACCCAATGAATGGACGCGGAAGCGAAAAACCTGCCGTAGGTGTATATGATTTGGCAAGCAAAAAAACGATTTATTTAGATTTGTTTGAAGGCGCAGGTGCCAATCATTACGCTACCAATTTATCTTGGGGACCTAATGAAGAGTATGTTTATTTGGCAGAAATAAATCGCGACCAAGATCATTTTTGGTTTAATAAATATGATGCGCGAACAGGTAAATTTATCAAAACTCTTTTTGAAGAAAAAAATGAAAAATGGGCTGAGCCTGAACATCCTGCATTTTTTATCCCGAACAGAAAAGGTGAGTTTATTTGGCTAAGCGAACGCGATGGCTTTATGAACTTGTACAAGTATAATACAAAAGGTAAATTAATTAAGCAACTAACTGATTTCAAATGGGTTGTAAAAAATGTTGAAGGTTTTTCAAAAGACGGAAAATATGTTTTTGTGTCAGGAACAGGTGCAGATCCGCGCGAAAATCACTTGTTTAAAATTGATACTCGCAGAGGAAAATATGTCGATATAACCCCTAAATCGGGCGTGCATTATTTGATGTTGAATTCGGATAATACACATTATTTAGATTATTTTTCAAACATTGACACACCACGAATTATTTTCTTGGGAACAACAGACGGAAAAAAGAAAACCGAATTGCTCAATGCTGAGAATCCCTTAAAAGCATACAATTTGCCAAAACCCGAATTAGGAACTATTGAAGGAGAAATGGGCGCAACCTTATACACTCGTATGTTTAAACCTTATAATTTTGATGCAAGCAAGAAATATCCCGTATTAATATATGTATATGGCGGACCACACGCGCAAATGGTAACAAATCGTTGGAATGCCGGTGGTTCTTTATGGATGAATTGGTTGGCAAATCAAGGTTATATTGTATTTACGGTTGACGGTCACGGTTCGGCAAGTAGAGGTTTTGCTTTTGAAAGTGTTATTCATCGTCAAGTAGGTGTAGTCGAAATGAAAGACCAATTAAAAGGTGTGGCATACCTAAAATCCTTACCGTATGTTGACGAAAATCGTATAGCGGTACACGGATGGAGTTTTGGCGGTTTTATGACTACTTCGTTGATGACTACTTACCCCGATGTGTTCAAAGTTGGCGTTGCCGGCGGTCCTGTAATCGATTGGAAATGGTACGAAGTTATGTATGGCGAACGCTATATGGATACCGAAGCACAAAATCCTGATGGCTTTAAAAATAACCGCGTACAAGATAAAATTAAGAATCTAAAAGGTAAATTATTGACCATACACGGCTATCAAGATGATGTGGTTGTGCCGCAACATAATTTAGCTTTGCAAAGAGCCGCTGTAAAAGCAGGAGTGCAAATAGATTTCTATTTTTATCCGACACACCCCCATAATGTAAGAGGAAAAGACAGAGCACATTTAATGCGCAAAGTTTTAGACTATATAATGCAGTATAATAAATAATTTAGACCAGAGTCACCAATCGTTTGTTGTTAATAAATTAAGTAGCAGACGACTGATGGCAAATGGGAAATGACGAGAAAAAATATGTCACAAAAGAAGAAAATATTTAAGAATAATATCAATATTCGTAATAAAAAAGCTCGATTTAATTATGAGTTTTTAGACAAGTATATTGCCGGAATTCAGTTAGTTGGCACCGAAATTAAAGCCATTAGAGAAGGCAAAGCAAGCTTGTCAGAAAGCTTTTGCGAGTTTAATGACCGTGGTGAATTGTTTGTAATCAATATGGATATTAATGAGTATAGCCACGGTACTTATAATAATCATCGTCCAAAAAGAGAGCGCAAGTTGTTGTTAAACAAAAATGAGCTTAAAAAACTGCGTCGTGAAGTTGACAAAAACGGACTAACTATTGTGCCTTTGCGTATGTTTATTACCGAAAAAGGTTGGGCAAAAATGGAAATTGCACTAGCCAAAGGGCGCAAAAACTATGACAAACGCCATTTGCTCAAAGAACGAGATATCGACAGGCAATTGAGTAAAGTAAGAAAGGAATATAGAGTGTAAATTTCTATTTCTTTTTAGGCATAGGACCTCGCAAATGAATTACCAATCCATTTAAGAAATTACGCAAAAATTGATCGCCACATTCCTTGTATTTAGGGTGATTTTCACTTCTAAAAATAGCGCCTAGTTCGCTTTTAGACACTTTAAAATCAACTAATTTGCAAATATCAACAATATCTTCGTTGCGCAGGTGATGTGCTACGCGAAGTTTTTTCATAATATCATTATTTGTTAGTTTTGCCATAATTATAAGTTTTTTAGTTCTTTAAATCTAATACCTAATTGTTTCTGAATTTTTTGCAAATGTTCTAACTCATTTGGCAATATAAAAGCAACTGAAACACCTTTTTTGCCTGCACGAGCCGTTCTGCCACTTCGGTGCGTATAATATTCGAGTTGCTCGGGTAGGCGATAGTGCACAACAAAACTTAAATCGTTTACATCAATACCACGAGCTGACACGTCGGTTGATACTAATAATTGCAAACTTTCATTTTTAAAAGCACGCATTACTTTGTCACGTTCTTTTTGTTGCATATTTCCTTCTAAAACACCGACAGAAAAACCATTTTCTTTAAGTTTTTCAAATAAATTTTGCGCGCCGGCTTTTGTTTTGTCAAAAATAATACCGCGTTGTCCTTTGTGATAGTACAAAAAAGTTATGAGTTTATCTACTTTCTCTTTAATTGAAATAGTTAGATATTGATGTGTAATGTTTTTGTTGATTAAATCATTGTCACCTATATCAACACGTGGCGCATTCGGGTTCATATATTGCTTGATAATACGTTGTACGCCCTCCGGCATAGTAGCAGAAAACAGCCAAGTATTTTTTTCGGGATTGGCACTTTCCAAAATCTCGTTCAAGTCTTGCTTAAAACCCATACTCAACATTTCGTCTGCTTCATCTAACACAAGCGTTTTGATATGTTGTAAGTCAATAGATTTACGTTTCATCAAATCAATTAACCTGCCGGGTGTAGCTACAATAATATGCGTTGTTCGTTTTAGGTTGTTTATTTGCTTTTCAATCTTTTCGCCACCGTAAACTGCTTCGACAAAAATCTTTTTATCGGTGTATTTAGTAAACTTAAACAGTTGTTTCTTAATTTGTTGTGCCAATTCGCGGGTAGGAGAAAGTATCAGTGCTTGCACTTGATTTTTATCCGGATTAATATGTTGTAAAATAGGCAATCCAAAGGCGGCAGTTTTACCTGTTCCTGTATGTGCTAATCCAATAAAATCAGATTTTGATGATAATAATTGCGAAATAGTTTTTTCTTGTATTTCGGTTGGATGAATAATGTTCATCTCTTTTAGGGCTTTATTCAGTTGTGGTGATACGCCTAAATCTAAAAAGGTAGTCATAAAAATATTTTCGGCAAAGGTAGTGCATATTTTTATTGCATCATCTAAATAAGCATAAATATTACTCCGAAGAGAAAAGTACGCCGGAAGCCTAACAGAAGGTAAAAGGGAAAAGGAGCGAGGTAAAAGGAACGAGGTAAAAGGGAAAAGTGCGGTTGAAGTTGGAAGGTTTTAAAGAGTTAAGGTATTAAGGAGCGAGGGAAAAGTGCGTTGGAAGTCGGAAGTCGGAAGTCGGAAGTCCGAAGACCGAAGTAGGTGGCTATCCCAATAAGCCAAGAGCCAACAGCTAACAGCCAAAGGCTAAGAACCAACAGCCAAATAACAAAAAACATTTTGCAAATCCCACAGAAATGCCTATATTTGTACCAGATATTATGACCTACAACGATTATTACCCCTTCGGCGCACTAATGCCAACACGCCACGAAAGTAGCGCGGCGTATCGGTATGGGTACCAAAGCCTGTCCCGTGAGGAACGAAACGGGAGACAAGAAAAAGATAATGAAGTAAAAGGTACCGGAAACTCCATAAACTACAAATACCGTATGCATAGCTTGTCCCGTTATTACGGGAACCCAAGAGTGGGTAGGTTCTTTGCGGTGGATCCGTTGGCGAAAAAATATCCAGAATTATCAGTATATCAATTTAGTTCAAATAATCCAATTGCTTTAATAGAGTTGGAAGGACTTGAAGGTGTAAAAAGAACTGAATATGATGTAAATGGAAAAATAATTAGACATGTAGTTCGAATTAAAATTGCTGTATTGACAGTAGATGATATTGACAAAAAGTTAAGAAAAGATTATATACAGGAACATGGGAGGAAGGCATGGAGAAAACTTAAACAATCCAGAGTGCGTTCAGATTATACTTCGGAGGATGTTAACGAGATTAAAGGTATTTTGGAATCAGGATTTAGTAATAAACAAAACAGTAAAGGAGAGCCTGTTGATTTTGAATTTGAGGTGGTTGAAATGCATATAGATTCAAAAAATATGTTAACAAATAGAGAGTTGCGAAAACAAGCGAGATACGAATTAGGTATTGAATCGTCAGAAAAATTAAAAAAACCTATACAATATGCAAAAAACAAATTTATTAGAAATAAAATGTCACCATTAAATGTTATTATGTATAGAGATAACCCTAGAAATGCAAGAGGATATAATAATGGAGTATTTACAATGATTTCGGATGAAGATAAGTTAGATATAACTACAATATTACATGAGACAGCTCATCAATTGTTAACAAGAGGTAGCAAAGAGCACGATATTATTTCTGAATATGATATAAGGATTGATGAGAAAACTATTGATGCAATACTAAAAGATGCATATGAACAAAAGAAATAGGGCTAAAATATTATCTTGTATCACAGCTATATTTATTGTTTCAATTCTTTCATGTAATTCAACAAAAAATATATCAGGGAATAATTACAAGTATATTTTATTTATTGACAAAAAAAACAAGCAATGGATTGATTTCGAATATAATGTATTCATGTTAGAAAATATAAATGAATTATCTGATATTAATAAAATTTCAGATCAGCAATTTCTAACCGGTGAGGTTGCCATTCCAAATTATTATGATGATAATGGGAAAATAATTAGTGTGAAAGATACAGCATTAATACTTAAGTATGTTAATATGTCATTTGTTATGAATGATAAAAATAAATATATAATAAAAATTACAGATAAAAATACCGTATATACTTATGTTGTGTTGAGAGCTATCATAAATTATATTGATTGCACAAAAGATTGTGAATTGTTTTTTTCAAAAGAAAAAGAAAAAAGGTATTTATATCCAATTGAAATTACTACATTAAAAATACCGATTGAGGAAAGAAAAAAAATCCGCAACTACATAAAACAAATTCATAAGTATCCCGATAAATAATGAAATGGTATTTTGTTGAATATTTTACAAAAGATAAACAGTCCTCGGTCGGAGCAAGGCATGCGGTAGATAGAGAAAATAATATTACCTTTGGGTCTAGTGAAAGAGAATACAACATTACAAAAAGCCTTAAAAGAAGGTTTTGATATCAATAAATACGGAGACCTGTTGAAACCTGAAATACACGGTAGCCATAGAAAATTTACAAATTATGTTAAAACATTTATTGATGAAAAATATTCCGGAGGGAGTGCCAAAGAATGGATTGAAAATGTAGCTATTCCACATATAAAATCAATTGTAGAAAAAGCAAAAGCACAAAATATTTCTCTTGATAAAGTAGTAAACGGTAAATAATAAACTAAAAAAATAAGACTATGTATTATACACTTGATATTGAGGTAGCAAAAAAAGGAAATTTTGCAGAAAGAGAAAGATTCGAAACTTCTTATGATGTATATGCTGAAAATGCACAGGCTACATTGAGCAGGTATGAGTTTACGGACAGAGAGATAGTTTTTTCAGAATTAATATTGACTGATAGATCTAGTGAAGTTGATTTTATTTCTGACGGTGCAATAGGAGGAGTAGGTATGATTGTATCAACCCGTATAAAAGAACTATTGCAAAATTTCAATTTGGGGCAACATAGATTTTATCCATTGGTGTATCTCGACCAAAACAATGTTCGTCATAAAAATAGATACCATTGGTTACAAATATTGGTAAAAGACGTATATAAATGGATTGATTATGAAAAAAGTGCTTTTTTTGAAATAGGACTTTTGGATTTCTTAAGAAGAAACTTTTCTGCAAAAAAATATCTCTCGTTAAACAATGCACAAGAACTGGAAGATTATTTGGAAACATATGATGTTATTAATAAAAAGATTAAATATGATAAAGTGGTTTTTACCAAAGAGTTTTGTAGTAACCCTCTTGATTTATTTGACCTTTTTAGAATAGATGATTATCATTTTACAATTTCAGAAAAGTGAAGAGACGCATTATTAGATATAAAAGCAACCGGTTTAAAACCATTCAGAGAAACAAAAAAGTTTTGTCAATAATACTGTATTTAGTAATAAAAGTATAGGTAAAGATATGATAACCAACAAAATCCCCCATATTTATCATCAAAGAAAACCACAGTTCCCTTATTTAAGGTAACCATAACGAAAGAATATTTAAAGCAAGGATAGACGAAACGGGGCATTACAAATTCAGGTTTGACT
>CAZSBI010000105.1:0-5524 GCA_964604735.1 uncultured Flavobacteriaceae bacterium
AAGGTTGATAATACCCTAAGACAAAATGATGCTTTTGAGTTTTACAACTTAGGTTTAGGCGAAATTTACCCAATTTCTGCCATCAATGGTAGCGGTACGGGCGAACTACTTGACGATTTAATAGCAGCACTTCCGGAAGAAGAAATATTAACACTTGAAGAATCCGAAATACCACGTTTTACCGTAGTAGGTCGTCCTAATGCAGGCAAATCTACATTGATAAATGCACTATTGGGCGAAGAACGAAATATTGTAACCGATATTGCCGGCACTACCCGCGACACCGTGGCTACACGCTACAATAAATTTAATCAAGAGTTCGACTTAATTGATACGGCAGGTATTCGTCGTAAAACAAAAGTAAAAGAAGATATCGAGTTTTATTCGGTTATGCGTGCTATTCGTGCTATCGAAAATTCTGATGTTGTTTTTCTAATGGTCGATGCAACTCGCGGTTTCGAAAGTCAAGATCAGAAAATATTCGATTTGGCCAGAAAAAATAATAAAGGCATTGTCATTCTTATCAATAAATGGGATTTGGTCGAAAAAGAAACCAATACATCAAAAATGTTTGTAGAACATATTCAAAAAGAAATTGCTCCGTTTAAAGATGTGCCTATTCTATTTGTTTCGGCATTGAGCAAATTACGAATTTTTAAAGCTATTGAAGAAGGCGTCAGAGTTTTTGAAAACCGTAAACAAAAGATAAAAACCAGCAAGCTAAACGAAGTAATGTTGCCTATTATTCAGCATAATCCGCCGCCTGCTTACAAAGGAAAATACATCAAAATTAAGTTTGTGACACAATTGCCGACGCACAGTCCTAAATTTGCCTTTTTTGCCAATTTGCCACAATATATCAAAGATCCTTACAAACGATTTATTGAAAATAAACTGCGCGAGAATTTTGATTTTACAGGCGTGCCCATCGAAATATATTTTAGAAAAAAATAACCCAATCCAAAGAGTTTGGTATTTATGGATATCAACTATTTCATATTAATTATTGTCGGCATTTTTGTCGGATTTATCAACACATTGGCAGGTGGGGGCTCGTCGGTACTCTATCCGATTCTTATATTTATGGGTATGCCTATACACACTGCCATTGGCACCAGTCGTGTGGGATTTATTGCACAAGGTGTTTTTTCGGTAGCCGGATTTAAGAGCAAGGGCGTTTTTCTGTTTCCGTTTAATCTGTACGTGGCTTTATCGGCAATGGCAGGCGGATTGATTGGCGCTTGGCTTAGTCTGCAAACCTCAGCCAAAGATCTGACTAAAATTTTGGCAATTATTATGCTGCTAATTGCCTTATTGATTATTTTTCAATCAAAAACCAAAATCATATCAACCAAACACAGAACGCAAGGCAAATGGCTGTTAATCAGTTCAATAACCTACTTTTTTATTGGCATATACGGCGGATATATTCAAGCCGGAATGGGATTTATGATTATTTTGGCAGGCACAATAATCAATCGTTTTAATTTGGCACAAGCCAACAGCATCAAAGCGCTAATCGTTTTGATTTTAACTATTCCTACCCTGTATATGTTTGCCGTCAAAGGACATGTTCACTGGCAAGCCGGACTGGCAATTGCTTTAGGCACCGCCATTGGTTCTTGGCTCACAAGCCGTTGGTCTGTCAAGGTAAACGACAAGTATATTCGCTATATAATTACAAGCATTATTGTAGTATTAGCAGTCAAATTGTGGTTTTATTAGTCTGAATATTTTTATTTTAAAAAGCAGGTTTAAGAAAAAACAATTATCTTTGAAACATGAAAATAAAACTTTTTATTACTGACATTGACGGCGTCTGGACTGATGGCGGTATGTACTACGACAACAAGGGGAATGAGTGGAAAAAATTCAACACATCCGACAGTGCAGGTGTGCTTTTTTTAAGATTGGCAGAAATTAAAATTGCCATTATCACAGGTGAAGATACCAATATTGTTAAAAAACGTGCACAAAAACTCAAAATAAATGAGTTGTTTATGGGCGTAAAAGATAAAGTTAAAGTTGCCAAACAACTCAAAGAAAAATATAATTTAAAATGGGAAGAAATTGCCTATATAGGCGATGATATCAATGATATTTTATTATTCAGGAAAGTAGGACTGAGTGCCTGCCCTTCATCTGCCGAAACTTATATCAAAAAGGAAGTAAATTGGGTCTTAGAAAAAAATGGCGGCGATGGTGTTTTTAGAGAATTTGTGCAAAAATACTTATCAGAAACTGAGCAATTTGATGCTGTTTTAAACAAATATTTATCATAAACCAACTATTGAATGAAAACAGGAATTGTCATACAGGCTCGAAAAGGCGCAACACGATTACCCAATAAGATGGTTTTACCTTTTTATCAAGATAAAGGTGTTCTTGAATTGCTTATTAAAAAAATCAAAAAACAATATCCAAATACAATAATCGTTTTAGCCACTACTGATAATAAAGCTGATGACGAATTGGAACAAATTGCTCTTGAAAATGAAATTCAATGCTATCGTGGCGATGAAAATAATGTGCTAAGCCGTTTTATTGAAGTTGGCGAACAATATCATCTAAAAAATATCATAAGAGTTTGTGCCGATAATCCATTTCTTGATGTACTACATATCCAAGAATTAACATCCAAAATAGAAGAAGGAAAATATGATTATGTCAGTTATAAAAACAACAAAGGCACCCCTGTAATTAAAACACATTTAGGTTTATTTACAGAAGCGGCAAGCTTAAATGCACTAAAAAGTATAGCAAAAAACACAGATAAAAAATTGTACCTTGAGCATGTTACAAATTATCTATACACACACGATTACGAGATTAAATTACTAGATTTGCCTGAATATTTTAATAATACGGACAGCATCAGACTGACTTTGGATACTTTGGAAGATTTTCAATTAGAAAAAGCATTATATTCAAAATTGAAAGACGCGTCAACAAAAGAATTGATAGAATACATCAAGCATGACAAAAACATCATCGGCAAGATGAAAGAACAAATTATAAAAAACACCAAGTAATAAAATGAAATCGACATATATTATAGGAGAAATAGGACAAAATCATAATGGTTCGGTTGATATTGCAAAATTGATAGTTGACGTTGTAGCTCGTCCAATCAAAGACGAATTGTTTAACAGACAATTAAAACCAATGGATGCGGTAAAATTGACCAAAAGGGATTTAAGTCAAGAACTGAGTGTTTCTGCTATGAACAAACCCTACAACTCGCCTCATTCCTTTGGAAAAACTTACGGCGAACATCGTGCTTATTTAGAGCTTTCGAATGAAGAGCATTTCGAAATTTACAAATATGCCAAAGAAAAGAATTTAGACTTTGTCGAAACCTTAACTGCCGTAGGAGCCTTGTCTTTATTGAAACTGTTTACACCTGACAAATTAAAAGTTGCTTCAAGAGATTTAACCAATCTCCCATTACTAGCAGCAATGGCTGAAACCAAAATTCCCATAATCCTATCAACCGGAATGGGCGGTAAAAAAGAAATTGACGATGCACTAAACACAATCAATAAATACCATAACGATATTGCTATACTACATTGCTTGTCCGAATATCCTGCACAATATAAAAATATTAACCTGAACAGTATCAGGTATTTGCAAGAGAATTATAAAGATTATATAATTGGCTATTCAGACCATTCAATTGGTATTGCTGTACCGGTTGCCGCTGTGGCAATGGGCGCCGAAATCATAGAAAAACACATTACTCTTGACCGCCACATGAAAGGAACCGATCAAGCCGGTTCACTAGGCGTTGATGGCGTATGGCGTATGGTAAGAGACATTAGAAACATTGAACAAGCACTGGGTTCCAAAGATGTCTTTGTTTCTGATGCCGTACAAACTGCCCGTATAAAACTAGAACGTTCTATTGCCACTAATAAAGATTTACCCAAAGGACATATTATCAGAGAAGAAGATTTGCACCTGTTAAGTCCCGGCGATGGGTACAAATGGACAGAAAAAAATGAAATAATTGGAAGGACACTTCAAACAGCTATTCCAAAAAATGAAATTATCTATAAGAAATCCTTAAAAAATTCATAAATTTGCACACAAATATATTAAACCATGTCTGAACAAAAAAAAATAGCGATTATCGGTCTTGGGTACGTCGGCTTACCCTTAGCTGTAGCTTTTGCCTCAAAATACAAAGTAATCGGATTTGATATCAATCAAAAAAGAGTTGCCGAACTAAAAAAAGGTTTTGATGATACTTTAGAAGTAGAAGAAGAACTGCTAAAAAGTGTATTGGTAAACGATTTTAATCAAAAAGGATTATCAATGACACACACACTGCAAGATATAGCAGATGCCGATATCTATGTAGTTACGGTTCCTACACCAATTGACAAACACAAAATACCCGATTTAACACCGCTTTACAAAGCCAGCGAAAGTGTCGGAAGCATCTTAAAAAAAGGCGATATTGTTATTTACGAATCAACCGTTTATCCGGGTGCAACCGAAGAGGATTGTGTGCCGATTTTAGAAAAAACATCAGGACTAAAATTTAATCAAGACTTTTTTGCAGGCTATTCGCCCGAAAGAATTAATCCGGGTGATAAAGAACGTACGGTCACCAAAATACTAAAAGTAACCTCCGGTTCTACACCCGAAATTGCCGAAGAAATAGATCAATTATACAAAAGTATTATTACCGCAGGCACTTACAAAGCATCGAGTATCAAAGTTGCCGAAGCTGCCAAAGTAATCGAAAACTCACAACGCGATATTAATATTGCTTTTGTCAACGAGCTATCCAAAATTTTTAGATTAATGGATATTGATACCATCGAAGTGCTCGAAGCCGCAGGAACCAAATGGAATTTCTTACCCTTCCGTCCCGGTTTGGTAGGTGGACATTGTATTGGTATTGACCCGTATTATTTGGCGCATAAAGCTAAAGAATACGATTATAATCCCGAAATTATCCTATCCGGAAGACGCCTCAACGACAGTATGGGACAGTTTGTAGCACAAGAAACAGTCAAAATGATGCTCAAAAAAGATATTGCCGTCAAAAATGCAAAAGTTTTGGTGTTAGGGATCACTTTTAAAGAAAATTGCCCTGATATTCGCAACTCACGCGCCATTGATGTGGTCAGAGAATTGCAAGATTATCAAATGCAAGTAGATGTGTATGACCCTTGGGCTTCGGCAGAAGAAGTAAAACACGAATATGATTTGGATTTAATTACCGATATCAATAAAACAAATAATCAATATGATGCTGTATTGGCAGTCGTAGCACATAAAGAATTTAAAACAATGGATATTGACAAATATACCAAAGAAAACGCATTGATTTATGATGTAAAAGCCATTTATCCAAAAGAAAAGAGCGATTTGAGACTGTAGGAAGTTGGAAGTTGGAAGCGGAAGGCATTAAGGTGTTAAGGTCTTAAGGAGTTAAGGAGTGAGGGAAAAGGAGCTAGGTAAAAGGAGAAAATGCAGTTGAAGTGTTGAGTTTTTAGTTCTTAGAAAA
>CAZSBI010000106.1:0-7623 GCA_964604735.1 uncultured Flavobacteriaceae bacterium
CAAAAAATAATATTCAAGAATTTAGTATATTTGACGAATGAAACACATATTATTTTTTTTAGCAAGCATATTTATCCTTTTTTCTTGTCAGCAAAACGAGAAAAAAAGAAAAATTGTAGTGGAAGAAATTACCCTGAAAAGTATCGATTTATATCCACAGTATTCGGGTTGCGAAAGCTTTTATAACAAAGCTTCACAGCTGACTTGTTTGCAAGAAAAAATTAGTAATTTTATAGACTATTCCATTCAAAAAAAATACAAAAATGATCTTTTAGAATTGCAAGACAGCATTTGGGTCGAATTAGCTATCGACACCATTGGCAACACGCACTTTATCAGGTTGATACACTCAGATGATAAAGCTGTAAATAAAGCAAAATTTCGACATATTTTTAAGCAAATATCACAAAAAATACCTATGATAAATCCGGCTGTGTATCACGATAAACCGGTCAATTTTCAATTTAAAATTCCCATTGTAATCAAACATTAATTTTCAATAAAATGACGCAAAACGAAGCCCGACAACGCATTGACGAACTGCGAAAAATATTAAGAGAAGCCAACCATAATTACTATGTTTTGGCACAACCTACCCTATCCGATTATGAATTTGATAATTTGCTCAAAGAATTGCAAAAATTAGAGCAAAATTACCCCGAATTTCAAGACGAAAATTCACCTACACAACGCGTAGGCGGTACGGTTAGCGATGCTTTTACAAACGTAACGCATAAACATCCGATGTATTCTTTAGACAATTCGTATTCCTTAGACGATTTGAAAGAATGGGAACAACGCATCAAAAAATTGATTGACAAACCTTTTACTTATTCCCTCGAACTAAAATATGACGGAGCTTCGTTAAGCATTGAATATCAAGACTATAAAATGTTTCAAGCACTTACTCGCGGAGATGGAATGCAGGGCGAAGATATTACTAATAATGTAAGAACCATTAAAACGGCGCCTTTGCTTGTTTCAAATTCGCAGTCAAAAGATTTTTTTGTTCGTGGTGAAGTGCTCATCTCAAAAGAAATTTTTAACAAAATAAATGAGCAACGCAAAAAAGACGGGCAAGATGCCTTTATGAACCCGCGCAATCTGGCTGCCGGAACGCTAAAAACACTCGATAGCAGCGTGGTTGCACAACGACAACTCGATTTTATCGCATATTATCTCATTGACGAAAGCGCTACTGCAAAAACACAAGTAGAAGCATTAGACGAAATGCGTCAAAGAGGTTTTTTTATCCCTAAAACTTATGCCCAAGCAAGCAATTTGGACGAAGTAATGGATTATATTATGGATTGGAGTGTAAAACGCTTCGATTTTCCTTATGAAACTGACGGAATTGTCATCAAAGTCAATGAATTTGAACTACAAGAGACACTCGGATTTACCTCAAAATATCCCCGTTGGGCAATTGCCTATAAATTTCCTGCCGAGCGCAAAAAAACACGATTGCTAAGCGTTGACTTTCAGGTGGGACGTACCGGAAAAATTACGCCGGTTGCCAATTTAGAAGCAGTCGAATTGGCAGGTACCATTGTACGCCGTGCAACTTTGCATAACGAAGATAATATACTCAAACTCGATTTGCATCAGAACGATATGGTTTATGTCGAAAAAGCCGGCGAAATCATTCCGCAAGTGGTAAATGTCGAAAAAGCCGACAGAATGATTGGGTCAAGCCCTATTGATTTTATTACGCATTGCCCCGTTTGCCACACAGCGCTTACACGTATTGGCGCCGACTATTTTTGCACCAATTCTAATAGTTGTGCACCGCAAATTAAAGCACAAATAGAACATTTTGTAGGTCGAAAAGCTATGGATATAGATGGTACCGGCAGCGAAACCGTCGAACTCTTGTTTAATGAAGGACTGATTAAAAACATTGCCGATTTATACGATCTAAAAACCGAAAATTTGATTCATTTAGAGCGCTTGGGCGAAAAATCGGCAAGCAATATGATTGAAGGCATCAAGAAATCGAAGCAACAAGCCTTTGAGAAAGTACTTTTTGCCATCGGCATTAAACACGTAGGCGAAACAGCCGCCAAATTGTTGGCAAAACATTTTAAAAATTTAGAAAATCTAATGCAAGCCGACAAGGAACAAATTGTTGGTATTAAAGGCATTGGCGATAAAATTGCCGAAAGCATCATCGATTATTTTGCCAATCCGAAAAACAAGGAACTAATCAGTCGTTTACAACAAGCCGGATTGCAATTTGAAATTAGCGAAGATGAAACACCTGTTGACAATAAATTGGGCGGAAAGAAATTTGTTATATCCGGTACTTTTAAACAATTTTCACGTAGTGAACTCAAAAAAAATATCGAAATGAATGGTGGTAAATTGGTCAGTTCTATCAGCAAAAACACCGATTTTGTGCTTGCCGGCGATAAAATGGGACCGGCAAAATTGAAAAAAGCACAAGATTTAGGTATTGCCATTATTTCCGAAGAAGACTATTTGGCTATGATTTCTTAGTTTTTCAATATTAACCAATATTAAAAAAATTATCGCAATTTGCATTTATCGCAAGCTTTGTTTTTGCTCGCAGAAAACAATTGCACATACACCTGATAAACAGCCCAAATGATTGATAAATAGATAATTATATTTTCCATTACGATAAAGTTTGATAGGCAATAAATGCAGTTAAATAGGCAATTCCGGTCATATAGAAAAAGACAAAGCTAGGCCATTTCCACGATTTTGTTTCATTGCGCAGGGTTGCTAAAGTACTAAAACATTGCATTGCAAAAACATAGAATAACAATAGCGAGATGCCTACGGCAAAAGTAAATGTCTTGTCTCCTGTAATTGTGTTTCTTTCTGCGGCTAATTTTTCTCTAA
Source organism: uncultured Flavobacteriaceae bacterium (assembly GCA_964604735.1). Taxonomy (GTDB): domain Bacteria; phylum Bacteroidota; class Bacteroidia; order Flavobacteriales; family Flavobacteriaceae; genus WGBX01. The sequence continues at coordinate 2,869 of CAZSBI010000106.1, forward strand.
TAAGCTGATTATCTCCGTCATCACCTACACTGTAAATTGTTGAGAGTGTGCTCACAAACACTTCGCGAGCGGCAAACGAGGTAATGAGTGCAATACCAATTTTCCAGTCATAGCCTAATGGTTTTATGGCAGGTTCTATACTTTTTCCCATAATTCCCAAATACGAATGCTCTAATTTGTAGGCAGATAAGTTCATATTATCATTTGCAGCTTGTTCTGTTTGGTAGTTTTGTGCTGCTTGGTCAAATTCGGCTGGTCCGTGTGTTGCCAAAAACCATAGAATAATTGAAAATGCAACGATAATTTTTCCGGCGCCAAAAACAAAAGCTTTTAAGTTATCTACTACTGTAATGCTTACATTTTTAACAATTGGCAATTTGTATTCGGGCATTTCCAAAATAAAGAAACGCTTGTATTTAGACTTAATAATTTTACTTAAAATGAAAGCTGAAATAACAGCAGAAGCAAATCCCAAGAAATATAAAGCCAAGAGTATGATACCTTGCAAATTGATAAATCCAAACACTTCTTTTTTAGGAATAATTACGGCAATAATTATGGTATATACAGGCAATCTGGCCGAGCAAGTAATAAACGGAGTAATGAGCATAGTAATGAGCCTTTCCTTAGTATTTTCAATAGTACGCGCACTCATAATAGCCGGCACGGCACAGGCAGTACCCGATAATAAAGGAACCACACTTTTGCCACTCAATCCAAAAGGTTGCATAATTCTGTCCATTAAAAATACAATCCGACTCATATAACCCATTTCTTCGAGCAAAGCAATGAAAAAGAAAAGAATGGTTATTTGTGGAACAAACATTAAAACGCCTGCTATTCCTGACAATATGCCATCCGTTAACAATCCGGTTAGTTGACTGTCGGGCAAATGCGTTTTCAAATAACTAGATGTATTTGAGAAAAAAGCATCAATCCAGTCCATTGGCAGGGAAGCAAATGTAAAAATAGATTGAAAAACGACAAACATTATTAGGGCAAAAATGAGCAAACCCCATAATTTATGTAATAAAATCCGGTCAATGCGCTCTGTGATACCCGTTGCTTTTGATTTGTCTATTTGATAGGTATCTTTAAGTATTTTATTGATCAATTGATATCTTTTTATCACTTCTTTTTGCAGTATTTTTTTAATGCTGTTTTTGTCGAAAGGCAATTCATCAATGGCAGTAAAATCAGAAGCAACAAGCTCTTTTAATCTTTCCTTTTCGGTGTAGAGCAAAAAGAGTTTGTATAAGGGTGTATTTGGATATTTTTCTTTAATGGTATCGACATTGAGCGCTGTCAATTGGTAAGCATCAAACTCGCTTTTAATGGGATAATCAAACATTTCACCAATCATTTCTCGCATTTGGTGGATACGCCCTTTTCCTTTTCCCAAACCATCACCTTTGGCTCTTTTGGCGCTAACTAAAGTTACAGGCATTTGCAAATGTTCTTGTAATTTGTCAATATCTATGGAAATGCCTTTTTTTTGCATTTCGTCACACATATTAATGGCGAGCATCATCGGAAAACCCAAATCTTTTAATTCGGTGAGTAAAATCAAATTCTTTTTTAGATTATTGACATCGGCAACGACCAATATACCATCAATTTTTTCTGAATTTGAAAGTAATTCTTTAAGAACCACCTCTTCGTCCTGCGACGACGGATGCAAACTGTAAGTGCCCGGCAAATCAATGATTTCGACCGCTGTACCATTATCCAATTCAAAACTGCCTACTACCCTACTCACTGTAATTCCGGGATAATTACCTACTTTTTTATGCATACCGGTCAACTTGTTAAACAACGAAGTTTTACCTGTATTAGGATTGCCAACTAAGGCTATTTTTAGTTTCTTACTCATCTGTTAATACTACTTCAATTTCATTTACTATTTCTTTTCCAAGGGCTATGCGAGTGTTCCCAATTTTGTAATAAAACGGTGTACCTAAGGGCGCTTGAAACATAAATTCTATTTCGACACCATCTACACACCCCATCTCCATTAGTTTTAACGGAAGATCTTTTTCTTGGCAATTACTGACAACTGCCTTCTGCTTTTTTTTAAGTTCAATCAAGTTCATTATTAAGAATCTTTCTAAATAGCAAAAGTACATTATTTATTTGATTATACAAATATTTTTTAAAATAGGTTTTTCTTATGGTTCAATAAATAAAAATTATGAAAAAACACTTGCAAAAATTGATATTTGTCATATTTTTGCATCAAAATAATTATTTATCTCATAATAATTAGATTTTTAGGATTAATTTGGTTAAGAAAATTGCGTCAGTAAAACGGCGCAATTTTTTTTTGTTTGAAATGATTGATAATATTTATGTAATTTTACAAAATTAAAAATACAGATATGAGTTTAATAAATATATTATTTATTGTAGTTATGTTGCACCTTGTCGTTGGTTTTGGATATGCTTTATACAAAATTGAATACGGTGGCAAAAAGGAAGCAAAAAATAAATCGCTTGAAGATAATGAAAATATTGAAAAAGAATAAACAATGAAAGCATCTTTTCAGAAATATACACTTCATTTTAAGCGACCTGCCGGCACATCAAGAGGAGTTTTGCAAACAAAAGATACTTATTTGTTAACAATTGAAGATCAAGGAAAAACAGGTGTAGGCGAATGTGCTTTATTTAGAGGACTTAGTGCCGATGACCTACCCGATTATGAAGAAAAATTGCTTTGGTTGAGCCAAAATATCAATCTACCCAAGCAAGAATTGTTTGACAAACTTAAAAATTATTCTTCGATTATTTTTGGTCTTGAACAAGCATATTGGTCACTCAAAGTAAATAATTCATTTGTGCTATTTGATAATAAATTCACAAGGGGAACAGATGCTATCCCTATAAACGGATTGGTTTGGATGGGCAAAAAAGAATTTATGCTCGAACAAATTAAGGCTAAAATTGCCGAGGGATTTTCGGTTATAAAATTAAAAATAGGAGCTATCGATTTTGACGAAGAATTAAGTTTGCTTTCTTTTATCAGAAATGAATTTTCGGCCAAAGATATAGAAATTAGAGTTGATGCCAACGGTGCTTTTGCCGTAGATAATGCCTTAGAAAAATTAAAACGTCTATCCGATTTTCATATTCATTCCATAGAACAACCCATAAAAGCCGGACAGTTTGAAGCAATGGCTGAATTGTGTAAAATTAGTCCTATTGCTATTGCTTTGGACGAAGAATTGATTGGCTATCACCATCAAATAGATAAAATTGATTTCTTAGCGCGTATTAAGCCTCAATACATCATACTAAAACCTGCTTTACACGGTGGATTTATTGGTGCACAATCTTGGATTGATGCAGCAAATAAATTAGATATCGCTTGGTGGATTACCTCTGCCTTAGAAAGCAATATCGGATTGAATGCCATTGCACAATACACTTACCAATTAGCTGTAAATATGCCACAAGGATTAGGAACAGGTAGTTTGTTTAGCAATAATTTTGACAGTCCGCTTTTTGTTGCCGATGGCGCTTTGCATTTTGGCTGTTAGCTGTTGGCTATTGGCTATTAGCTTATCGGAACAGCCGGCAACTTCCGACTTCCGACTTCCAACTTCCAACCCTTATAACCAGAAAGTTGCACGACGTTTATTCTCGTTATAGCTTCGCTATATATTATTTTTAACAACCACGGAGTACGCGGAGTTGCACAGCGTTTTTCTACAACTACGAACTCAAAACTAAAAATACGACGCACTTTTACCTTTTACCTCGCTCCTTTTTCCTTTTTTTGGCTTCCGACTTCGGTCTTCAAAAGAGATTCCTCGTCGTTCGTTCCTCACGCTGTCGGAATGACAGGCGACTTCCTTGCGTCGTTCGTTCGAAACGACACGTCCGCTTTTTATTTTATTGATAGTTTAAATTTTTTTGAAAGATAAATTATTACTCTGTCATAAACACAAACTCAAAACTAAGAACTAAGAAACCAAGTATTCAAGTACTTTTGAGCAATTTCTTTATAATTATGGTGTTTTTCGATGAAAAATCGAGCATTTTGACCAATTTCTACAATTTTTTGCTTATTTTTAATCAATTCTGACAGTTTTTTATACAAATCATTTTCATCCGGCAAAACATTTACCGCCACTTGTTCCGACAAATTATAATACGCTTCAAACTCCTTTTCGGCGCCTGTCAACACACATTTGCCCTTTGCCATTGCTTCTAAGGCATTGTAGCCTTGGTCATAAGAATACAATTGATCTATAAGTATATGCGCGTCATTATATTTATTAATATACTCATCATAAGGCAAATTTTGGGCAATAACAATATTAACTTCATCTGCAAAATCTACTTTAATCCGATCTAAAACTTTTAGCACAATATCACTTCCTTTTTTGTAAAAACTCAGTAAATTTACTCCGAAAAATATATTAATTTTATCTTCTATTTTGAGCTTTTTAAAAACAATTTTATCAACATTTATCGGATTAGGAATCATAGCTTCGGCTTTATCAAAATGCGCATACGGAATAGCATAATCCATATCCGAAGGAATCACAGCCTCAATATGTTGCATCAAAAATTGATGTAATTTCACATAAGGCTCAGAGAGATATTTTAATGAAAAATTGTATTCATTTTTCAAGTTCGGATTGTTAAAAAAAGGCGTCAAAATAGAATAGCGCATTTTTTGTTGCTTGTAGTAATTTATCACGTGATAATCATCGCCGCAACCCGACAAAAAAAGCCTGTTATTCTGCT
>CAZSBI010000107.1:0-4986 GCA_964604735.1 uncultured Flavobacteriaceae bacterium
AAAGATACCTCTAACTTTGAAGATGGAAAGTATCTATCTGCATTTAGATATGTATTTCCAATTATAGATAAAAATGAAAAATATTTAGGAGCTTATGAAATATCATATAGTATCTCATTTACTCAGCAACTAATGTTAAATATAGATTACATTAAGAGTGATTTTTTACATAAAAATTCAGAAACTGCCGAAGCGATTCTACAAAAAATTGTACAAGCCGAACGCGAACGAAAAGAACTTTCAGGCATACGAAAATTAGCCAAAGAACGGGCTAAAAAAGTAAGTCTGCATAACAAAAAATTACGCGATTGTCGTGTGCATTATAATGATTTGAAGAAAGATGCACGTTTAGAAAGTACCTTATTTATTACGGAGGGCGATTCGGCAAGTGGCTCCATTACAAAATCAAGAAATGTAAACACACAAGCAGTGTTTAGCTTGCGAGGAAAACCGGTCAATTCGTACGGACTGACCAAAAAAGTTGTGTATGAAAATGAAGAATTTAACCTCTTGCAAGCGGCACTCAATATAGAAGACGGATTGGCAGACCTGCGTTACAACAACATCGTTATTGCCACAGATGCCGATGTCGATGGAATGCATATCAGACTCTTATTATTAACATTCTTCTTGACATTTTTTCCTGAATTAATCAAAGAAGGACATTTGTATATTTTAGAAACTCCGTTGTTTAGAGTGCGAAATAAACAAGAAACTATTTATTGTTATTCAGAAGAAGAACGACTTGCCGCTATTGAAAAAGTAAGCAAACGAGGCAAACCGGAAATTACCCGATTTAAAGGTTTGGGTGAAATATCACCTAACGAATTCAAGCATTTTATAGGAAAAGACATTCGTTTAGAACCCGTAATGATGGATCCTGAACTATCAATAGAGGAGTTGTTGAGTTTTTATATGGGTAAAAATACACCCGATAGACAACGATTTATTATTGATAATTTGAAAGTAGAACTAGATGTTGTAGAAGAAAAATAAATATTGAATCTTATGCCGGTTGGAACATTTTCACAAATATATATTCAGATAATTTTTGCGGTAAAAGGCAGAGCAAGTTTGATTAAACCAATTTGGCAAGAAGATTTGAATAAGTTTATTAGTGGGTTAATTAAGAATAAAGGACAAAAGTTGATAGTAATAAATGGTGTAGAAGATCATATACATATTTTCATTAGTATAAATTCGTCTTGTCGTATTTCCGATTTGGTTAGAGAAATAAAGAAGTCATCAAATAAGTATATAAATGAAAATTTTGTAGCCACAAAATCGTTTCAATGGCAAGAAGGATATGCTGCGTTTTCATATAATAAATCAGCTGTTGATTCAGTTGTAAAATATATTGACAATCAGAAGGAGCATCATAAAAAGAGAAGTTTTTTAGATGAGTATAAAGATTTTTTAAGAAAGTTTGACATTAATTATGATGAGAAATATTTGTTTAAGGAATTAGGAGATGAGGAATGATATTTGACGTGCGACCCCTTCGGGGTCGAAATAAATGTTATTGAGTTAAATTATTACTAACGTGTAATCCCTTCGGGATTATCTATTTTAAAGAATAAGACCCCGGAAGGTGTCACAGATTAGCAGCAGCAATAGAGGAGAAATAGAAACACGATTAACACACAAGACCTCGAAGAGGTCACACGTTAGTAGCAGAATAACATGAAGATAATTAACACATTGACCCCGAAGGGGTCACACGTTAGTAGTAGCAAGGATAACAGAAACACGATTAACACACAAGACCCCGAAGAGCCAGTTCCGAAACATTTCGGAAGGTCACACATTAGAAAAAAACAGCCAAGATAAATTAATGGCAATTTATTAGAGAGTAAAACACGTTAAAGAAGTACGAAATATATGAACCAAGAACACCAACATAACGAACAAGAAAGCATAAAAAAAGTAAGCGGTAAGTTTAAAGAATGGTTTTTAGACTACGCTTCCTATGTGATTTTAGAACGTGCTGTGCCTGCCATTGAGGACGGATTTAAACCTGTGCAACGTCGTATAATGCACTCAATGAGAGATTTACACGACGGGCGATACAACAAGGTTGCCAATTTGGTGGGGCATACAATGCAATACCACCCACACGGAGATGCATCAATTGCTGATGCGATGGTCAATATGGGGCAAAAAGATTTACTGATTGATACACAAGGAAACTGGGGTAATATTTTGACCGGCGATAGTGCGGCAGCCTCACGTTATATTGAAGCAAGATTATCAAAATTTGCCTTAGACGTATTGTTTAACCCTAAAATTACTACTTGGGCAGCCTCTTATGACGGACGAAAAAAAGAACCGGTCAATTTGCCTGCCAAATTTCCAATTGTTTTAGCACAAGGCGCTGAGGGAATTGCCGTGGGATTATCAACTACGATTTTGCCACATAATTTTAACGAATTGATTGATGCATCAATCAAAATATTACAAGGAAAACGATTTGTAATTTACCCCGATTTCTTAACAGGCGGAATGATTGATATATCCAATTATAACGATGGAAAACGTGGTGGAAAAATTCGTAATAGAGCAAGAATTACGGTAGAAGACAATAAAACATTGGTTATTACCGAGATACCTTTTAAGACGACCACAACCAGTCTGATAGATTCCATAATCAAGGCAAACAATAAAGGTAAAATTAAGATTAAAAAGATAGAAGACAATACATCTGAAAATGTAGAAATTCGTTTGCATTTACCTCCCGGTATTTCACCGGACAAGACCATTGACGCACTGTATGCTTTTACAGCTTGTGAGACCTCATTGTCGCCGTTAGGCGTGGTAATTGAAGATAATAAACCATTGTTTTTAGGGGTCAGCGAAATGTTAGAACGTTCTACAAAACGTACTGTCGAATTGCTAAAAGCCGAATTGCAAATAGAGTTAGATGAGCTTGAAAATCAATGGCACGCAGCTTCATTAGAAAGAATATTTATCGAAAACAGAATTTATCGCGATATTGAACAAGAAACCACTTGGGAAGGCGTAATAAAAGCGATTGACGAAGGATTGAAGCCACATATTGCTCATTTAAAACGCGCTGTAACTGAGGAAGATATCATTAGATTGACCGAAATAAAAATCAAAAGAATTTCGAAATTTGATATAGATAAAGCCAAACAGCTAATTGATGCTATTGAAGAAAAAATAGCAGAAAAGAAACATCATTTAGCCAATATTATTGACTATACGATTGACTTTTTCAGGTACATTAAGAAAAAATACGGTAAGGGCAGAGAACGCAAGACCGAAATCAAAACATTTGATGATATTGTTGCTACAAAAGTAGTAATGCGCAATGTCAAATTGTATGTCAATAGAGAAGAAGGCTTTGTAGGAACATCATTAAAAAAGAACGAATACGTTGGCGATGTGTCTGATATTGACGATATTATCGTTATTAGAAAAGATGGCAAATTGACCATCTCGAAAGTAGCAGACAAAAAATTCTTTGGCAAGGACATTATATATGTCAATGTTTTCAAAAAGAAAGACAAACGAACTATTTACAATCTTATTTATCGTGACGGAAGCAGAGGACCATCATATATGAAACGCTTTTTTGTCAGTGGAGTAACACGCGATAAAGATTATGATTTAACATCGGGAAATAAAGCCTCGATGATTACATATTTTTCTGCAAATCCAAATGGAGAAGCCGAAGTTGTAACCGTTCATTTGCGTCAAACAGGAAGTTTGCGTAAAACAAAATTTGATATAGATTTTAAAGAATTGGCTATAAAAGGGCGAGGCGTAAAAGGCAATTTGGTAACTAAATTACCCGTTAAAGCTATTAAGTTGAAAGAAGCCGGCGTTTCTACTTTAAAACCTCGAAAAATATGGTTTGACAAAGTGGTAATGCGTCTGAATACAGAAGAACGAGGCGAACTTATTGGCGAGTTTAGCGGCGATGAACAATTGGTATTGATAACACAAGATGGTCGTGTGGCAAAATTTGTACCTGATATGGAAAAACATTTTCCTGAAAATATGATTATTTTAGAGAAGTATGAAAAAGGCAAACCCATTACAGCTGCATATTTCGATAAAAATAAAAACAGATACTTTATCAAGCGCTTTTTGATTGATGATTTGAAAAAGGAAGAGGCATTTATTCCGGAAAACGCTAACTTGTTAAAACTTTCAACCGATTGGTTGCCGGTTTGGGAATTGCATTTTGGAAAAGAAAGAGGTAAAAAACAAAAAGATCCACAACAAATTGATGTTGAGGAATTTATATCGATAAAAGGCGTGAAGGCACAAGGTAATCTTTTAAGTAAAATCAAAATAAAACAAGTAGAAGAGTTACCTTCAAAACCCTACAAATCCGATGAAAATATAGAACAAATTGATGATGTAGTTGAAGAAGAAGTCGAAAATATTCCATTTGAAATTAAAATTCCGGAACAAGAAGAAATAGTAGAAGAGGAAGAGCCTAAAAAACCTAATAATAACGAACCTCCGACTTTGTTTTAGAAGCAAAGGATTTTAAAAATATTATAGTAAAAAAAGCGACCAATCTGGTCGCTTTTTAATATTTATTGTTAAAAAATTATTTTAATAATTTGCGATTACATTTTCTATTACATCAACAAAAATATCTTTGAGTCTGTGTGTGCCAACGGCTTCTTTTAGAGCTTCAATAGGAATAATATTTTCTTTTGCCAAAACATAAGTGCTGGCAGCCAAAGCGGTACTTTTTCTATTAGCCATTTTGCTAAACGGCACGGTAATCATATTCGGATAAGCCTTTTGTAACTTATCAGTGACTAATTTTTCGTCAATATAGATAGTGCCATTTGTGGTTAATTTACTCTTTACTTTGTTCAGTCCGTCTTCGGTTACAATAATGTAATAATCGGGGTGTGGTAGTCCGGTATAATTGATTTTTTTATTGTCATAAATTACTTCTGCTACTGAAAATCCTATACCTACGGTGATAGGATATTCGCC
>CAZSBI010000108.1:0-8939 GCA_964604735.1 uncultured Flavobacteriaceae bacterium
AAGTATTTCAAATATAAATGAAGTACGTATTTTTGTCAAATAAAATACACTTTTTGATGAAGGAACTATACAATATACTCATTTCGATGAAAACCTTTCTGTCATTATCCATAATTTATGCTACGGTAATGGGTTTGGCAACTTTTATTGAAAATGATTACGGCACAACAACTGCGCGTACATTAATATATAACGCTTTTTGGTTTGAATTAATTATGATTTTATTGGCGATTAATCTTATTGGAAATATTATTCGTTATAAAATGTACGAAAGACAAAAATGGGCTATTTTTATTTTTCATATTGCATTTTTGCTCATTCTTGCAGGTGCCGGTATTACACGATACATCAGTTTTGAAGGAATGATGCCCATCAAAGAAGGCGAAACAACAGACCGTTTTTTGGGTTATCAAGTGTTTTTAGAAATTAATGTAGATGATGGTATTAGTCAAATTTCGCCGCCATTTAGAAAAAAATTAGCACTATCAAACATTGATTTTCCTTTTTTGACTGACAATCATTATCAAAACGCAATCGATTTTAAAGGAAAAAAAATTGATTTCAAAATATTGGATTATATACCAAATGCACAAGACAGCATTGTTCCTGACCCACAAGGAAATAAGTATCTTAAAATGGTTGTTTCTACACCAAACGGAAGAAAAGAATTGTTTTTAAGCGACGGAAAAATAGTCGATATCTTAGGAAAAAGATTTGCTTTTAACAGCATTGACAAACAATCGATTAATATTTTCGAAAAAAATGATTCGCTATACTTTAAATCGCCCGTTGCAGGAACTTATATGCGTATGTCTGACCAAAAGACTTTTGAAATTGTAAAAGACAGCGTTATGCCTTTTCAGCTTGCTTCCTTGTATCAATTGGACAATCTAAATTTTGTTGTACCACAAAAAGCTTTTAACGGAAAAATCAAATATTTTGCAGGCGATAAAGACAGCGCACAAGAAGATATGATTTTATTGCAACTATCATCAGGAAATCAAGAAAAAACAGTAGCGCTTTATGGTGGGCAATACAGCGAAAACAGTCCAAAAATATTTCAACTTAACGATTTGAATTTTCGTATAAAATTTGGTTCTATTTATCGCAAATTACCTTTTCAAATACAACTTCGCGATTTTCAACTCGAAAAATATCCGGGATCGGAAATGCCCAAATCTTATGCCAGTGAGGTATCGGTAATTGACAAAAAAAATTCATTCAATTTTAGAATATTTATGAACCACGTACTCGATTATAAAGGTTACCGATTTTATCAATCATCATATACGATTACTCCTGAATTTGAACAATCACAATTATCTGTAAATCACGATTTTTGGGGCACTTGGGTAACATATTTAGGCTATGCTTTATTGTATTTTGGGTTAATTGCCATATTATTTATCAAAAAAGGACGTTTTTACATTCTCCGACAAAAATTATCTAAACTCCAAGCTAAGCGCAAGGCAATTATTCTATTGTTATCGTTATTGGGCAGCACAAATATTTTTGCACAAAATAATACAATGCCGATCGATAGTATCATATTAAAAACCATTGCTCCTGCTGACAAAGCCGAACAATTTGGCAAATTGGTAATACAAGATTACGGCGGTCGAATGAAACCTGTTAACACATACAGTTCCGAATTGCTACGCAAACTCACCAAACACAACACTTACACTTTAACAAACGGTCAAAAAATTACTGCCGATCAGGTTCTTACCGGATTAATCAGTTTTCCCGAAGGATGGTGGTCAGTTCCTATGATTTATATAGAACGCGGCGATGAAACTTTACGCAATATCATAGGCATACCCAAAGAGCAGAAATATGCCAAACTCAATGACTTTTTTGATAATGAAACAGGTTATAAATTGCAAAAATACATCGAAAAAGCGCAAAAGAAACGAATCAAAGGAAAATTTGACAATGATGTAATAAACGTTAGCGGACGAGTAAATTTGCTATATAACACACTGAATTACATAAATTTAAGACTTTTTCCTATTCCGGATGACAAAACAAATAAATGGGTATCGTGGATAGAAATTGACAAATACCAATTTGATAAAGAGGATAAGAATTTTGCCAAAAACGCAATGGTGTTATGGGCAAAAGAAATATTTACGGCCAAAAAAACAGGTGATTACAAACTTGCAGATGATATTTTAGCCGGCATTGATATGTATCAAAAACGTTTTGGAAAAGCTGTTTATCCGGCTGAAAATAAAATAAAGTGGGAGATATTTTACAACAAGAACGATCCTTTTCGTTCTCTGTTTTGGCAATTTATGATGATTTCTCTCTTTATTTTTGCCTTTGCAATTGCTCAAATTTTTATTCCTAAAAAATGGATGAATTATCCGATTTATATACTCTACGGCATTAGTATCTTATTACTTTTGTGGATGACTTTTGCCTTAGGATTACGCTGGTATATCAGCGGACACGCGCCTTGGTCAAATGCTTACGAATCAATGATATACGTGTCGTTCGCAACCATATTATTCGGTTTAATATTGGGACGCAAATCGCCACTTACCCTGGCAGGAACTTTGTTTGTAGCATCATTTACTTTGATGATTGCCCATTGGAACTGGATGGATCCGCAAATTGAAAATCTTGTACCTGTGCTCAATTCGTTCTGGCTCGACATACACGTAGCTGTAATTGTTGCCAGCTATGGTCCGTTCACTCTTGGTTTGGTACTTGGATTATTGTCTCTAATTTTAATGATTTTTGTCAACACCAATAACAAAGAACGAATAGAATCATATATTAAGGAATTGACATATATTACAGAAATGGCATTAATAATCGGGTTGATAATGCTCACTATCGGCAACTTTTTGGGCGGACAATGGGCTAACGAAAGTTGGGGACGTTATTGGGGCTGGGATCCAAAGGAAACTTGGGCGCTTATTAGTATTGTTGTGTACGCCATTGTAATTCACGCCAGATTTGTTCCCGGTTTACGCGGCTTATTCGCCTTTAATTTGTTATCCGTTGTGTCTTTTGCATCTATTGCAATGACTTATTTCGGCGTCAATTATTACCTATCCGGATTACACTCTTATGCCAAAGGAGAACCACAAGCCACGCCTGTGTTTATCTACTATTTTATAGCATTTGTAGTGTTTGTTTCAGCATTTGCTTATTACAAACATCAGAAGTATTTGAAGAAGTAATGGAAAGATATATTTTTTTTTAAGCAATAAAGACTAAATGGTAGCATCCGACAATAAGTTAAGTCTCGATATTCTTTTGGTGATTGATTCAGAATAGATTGCGTTTATAAAAACAAAAAGTTATATCATTGATATACAAGCTCTCCCCTACACATTATTCTTTTCAAAATATTTTTTCAATTCTTTCAAAGCTCTGGCTCTATGGCTAATTGCATTTTTTTCATCATCGGTCATTTGTGCAAATGTTCTTGTTTCTCCTTCGGGAATAAATACCGAATCGTAACCAAATCCGTTAGTTCCTTTGCGTTCGGTGGCTATTTCTCCTTTAATAATTCCTTCAAAATATTTTTCATCGGCACCAAAACTCAAAGCAATGACCGTTCTAAATTGTGCTTTTCTGTTTTCAACACCTTGCATTTCTTGCAAGAGTTTATCTACATTTGTTTCGTATGTCGCATTGACACCCGAATAACGCGCGCTATACACCCCCGGCGCACCGTTTAGCGCTTCTACTTCTAAACCTGTATCGTCTGCCAGTGCATCTACTGCATAAGGCACGGCTATTTGTTTCATTTTTTGTCTTGCATTGGCATCAAGTGTTTTGCCTGTTTCTTTTAGTTCTCCTACAAAACCAAGTTCTTTTAAACTTGACAATTGGATATTTTCGGGTAATATCTTCTTGATTTCTTCTATTTTATGTGCATTCTGCGTAGCCAAAATCAATGATTTCTTTTGTTTGGCAAAATATTTCTCGACAAATGAATATAATATGTATATCAATCCGAGGGAAAGTACTACGGCAATATAAAATGATTTCTCATCTCCCACCGCTTCTGCTACACCCTCATTAGCTTCCATATCAACAAATTGTGTGGCAATAAATGCGGTTCCATTTAGCACAAAATGGATTAAAATAGGATAAAATAAACTATCTGTTTTCCAATACATATAACCTAACAAAATACCAACTGTGGTTGCATACATAAATTGCCAAGGATTACGATGAAAAATACCAAAAGCAACCGCAGTTAATAAAATTGCCGTCCATGGTGCATATTTTTTTAGCAAGTATTTTAATATAATCCCTCTAAAAAGCATCTCTTCTAAGATTGGCGCTGCTACTGCAACCATTAAGAAACCAAAGATTTTATCATCAAAAACAGCTGCCATTGTTTTTTCCATTTGATCATACAGTTTTTTGACAATTCCGGTGGGTTCGGGCAAAATACTAACTGTAAATTCACCTACCAATAAAAAGGCATAAGCAGCCAATATCACGATAGGTAATAATTGTAAGTGAGATGGTTTAAAAATGAATTTCCCCTTTAAATTAAAGTATTTTTGTGTAGCCCATATAGTTAATATCATCGGGATAGTATAGGACACTAACATTCCAAGCGTCTTAAAGGAAGCCGGCAAAGAAGACGTAACAGTGGAAAATGGAACAGTAAAAACAATAAAGAAAATTAGAATTAATAGAAAATTAAAGAAGGACGGAAATCTGGTTTTCATAAATTATATTTTTTATTCGTGATGATAAGGATGATGATTAATAATGGCAAAGCCTCTATAAAGTTGTTCTAAAAATATCAGACGCACCAATTGATGCGAAAAAGTCATCTGCGACAGCGCAATTTTTCGGTTGGCACGTTTGTACACTGCTTCTGAAAAACCATAAGGACCGCCAATAATGAAGATCAAATTTTTGATACCCGAATTCATTTGTTTTTGCAAGAAATCGGCAAATTGAACCGAAGTAAATTCCTTGCCTTTTTCGTCTAACAAAACAACATAGTCCGAAGTGTTTAGTTTTGCCAAGAGCAATTCGCCTTCCTTGTTTTTTTGTTGCGATTCGGATAAATTTTTAGTATTTTTGATATCAGGTAAAACTTCAAAGTCGAAGCCTACAAAAGCTTTGATACGTTTTTGGTATAACTGCATCAAACTTAGCAAAGACTTATCGTCAGTTTTTCCTATGACCAAAAGTTTAATCTTCATCTGTTTTTATTAAGTTTTGACAAAGATACACAAAAATATTTTCGGGCATCTTACTATTCTTTATCATTTTTTATGCTCACGCCTAACGATTTCTTATACTTTTTATATCCGCTAAGCAACTTATCATACAACAGTCTTGCAATTTTTTTTGAGCCTTTCGAATTAAAATGTGTGTAATCTTTGTTTGCTAATCCCTTATCGACCCAAGAAATCATTGCGTTTTTGCCTCCCATTAAACTGTACAAGCTGATATATCCCGAATTTGTTTCGGTGGCATAAGCGCGTTGCTTCGGTATCAATCTATACACCGCCGAATCCGTTTGCATTTCGGTATCGTATTTCCTCGATTTGTCTGCTACTGATAACACAAGGACGTCTGCCTTCGGGAAAGCAATTTTTAAATGATTTACTACTTTTATCATTGCCTTTCTGTACCAATCGAAATTGGTTTTTCGTTTACTGATTACATTCGTTCCAAACTGTAAAATAATCAAATCGTAGCCTAATTCTTTATCAAAACGATGCATTAAATCACTTCGTAATAACGATAAAGGCAGTCCTGAATTGCCACGCATCGAAAAATTATCGATGTGAATACCTTTATGATTATCAAAATTGACGGCATACAAAGGCGTGTTATGTGTATCGAAAAATATTTTTAATTTTTTGAGTGTTTTTGTTGAGAGTAGCTGCTTGTTCAAAGGCATTTTTCCTGTCAACCTAATGCTGTCTGTGCTACCGTCAATATTGATGTATGACGGAATACTATCAAGCTTTCCATAATATAAAACCGGATAATGCAACATATTTTTTTGCGGGGTATATGAGCCCGTATATTGCACCCATTTCTTGTCTTTTGAGACTGTATCGTTAGCATAAGCCGTGTAGCCTGTTATGCCAATTGCGTCATTATTTAATCGTTTTAAGAAAGTACTGTATCGCCAATTACGCGATGTTTTATGATGTACCGAACCGCGTGTAGCTTGCGATTTTGAATAGATATTGACCAATCCGACACCTTTGCCGCCAAATTCTTTTTGAAAAAACATTCTAAAATCCTGCACAATCAAATCGCCGTCGTTCATAGAGTCACCAAAATAGGCAATACGCACATTTTTGGTTTCGCCCTTCTCTAATTTGTACAATTCAGCATAAAATCTTTCGAGCGGTTTAGCAACAATCGGCGCTTGTACTACGGGTTCCGTTTTTTTGGGTATCGTATCCTTTTTAATACTATCTTTTTTTGCTGTTAATTTTTCTTCCTCTTGAATAGCCTTAATCATCAAGCTGTCTTTAAGCACCAATTTATCGTTCACTGCTTGGTTTTCCAGTGTAGATTTTGGAAATGATTTTTTTAAAATAACAAATACTAATCCGCTTAATATCAGCAAGATAAAAGATTGGTAAAAGTGTTTTTTATTCAAATCAAACAAGATTAAAAAGGTTAGTATGCTTAGGACAAATGTAGTTATTATTATTGATTGTTCAAAATTATTAAGTTCACAATTTGTATATCAATTCTGCCAATAAAAATGTATTTTTGCATTTTGCACTAAATCAATGAAGAAATTATCTCAACAATTTGATGCCGACAAGCATATTTTTATAGAAGAAGCTAACGAAAACAATTTAAAAGATGTTAGTTTGCTCATTCCGCGTGATCAATTAATTGTCATTACGGGTGTTTCAGGAAGCGGCAAGTCAAGTTTGGCTTACGATACGCTTTATGCCGAAGGGCAACGTCGATATATTGAGAGTTTGTCGTCTTATGCGCGACAATTTCTAGGAAAAATTCAAAAACCAAAGGTAAAAAGCATCAAGGGGATTGCCCCTGCCATTGCCATTAAGCAAAAAGTAAATACCGGAAATCCACGTTCTACGGTGGGTACCGCTACCGAAATTTATGACTATTTAAAACTGCTATATGCGCGTATCGGAAAAACTATTTCGCCCAAATCCGGATTAGAAGTCAAGAAACACAGCGTAGCCGATGTGCTTCATTTTTTGAAGGAACAAGAAGAAAAATCGAGATGGATATTGTCAGTAAAATTAGAAGCGCATCACGGTAAAAATATCAATACCATTGTACGAATTTTAGAGCAACAAGGCTATGCCAGACTAAAAATAAAAAATGATATCATTCGCATTGACGAAGCCTTAAAAGATAATATCAAATCGACTGATTTAGAATTGGTTATAGACCGCATTCAGCTCAAAAACGATGAAGATTATTGGAACCGTTTGGCAGATTCTATACAAAAAGCGTTTTTTGAAGGACACGGTGAGCTTATTTTAACGGATTGGGCAAGCAAAAACGCCTTTACTTTCTCACAAAATTTTAGTTTGGACGGCATTGATTTTCCCGAGCCGAATATTCATCTTTTCAGTTTTAACACTCCTTATGGCGCTTGTCAAACTTGTGACGGATTTGGTAGCACTTTGGGTATTGACCCGCAAAAAGTTATTCCGAATACGACCCTGTCTATCTACGAAGAAGCCGTTGCTTGCTGGCGTGGCAACAGTTTGCGTTACTACAAAGACGAATTTGTAAAAAATGCCCATAAATTCGATTTTCCCATACATACGCCTTGGTTCGAATTGAGCCCTGAACAACAAAAAACGGTTTGGGAAGGCAACAAATATGTTATGGGCATCAATGCATTTTTTGCCGAAATAGAAAGCAAAAGCTACAAGATTCAGAACAGGGTTTTGCTCTCTCGTTATCGCGGCAAAACCGTTTGTCCTGCTTGCCACGGAAAGCGTTTGCGTCAAGAAGCATTTTATGTACAAGTAGGCGGTAAAAATATTGGCGATTTGGTTGAAATGTCTATCGAAAAATTACAAATATTCTTTAAAAACCTACAACTATCCGATTACGATGCACAAGTAGCCAAACGTATCTTACTGGAAATCAATACACGTCTCGAATTTTTGATGGATGTAGGTCTAAGTTATCTGACGCTCAACAGGGCATCAAACACACTTTCGGGGGGCGAAACCCAACGCATTAATTTATCTACTTCATTGGGTAGTAGTTTGGTTGGGTCTATTTATGTTTTAGACGAACCCAGTATCGGTTTACACCCCAAAGATACCGAAAGGTTGATTAAAGTATTAAAAAACCTTCGTGATATAGGCAATACCGTAGTAGTTGTTGAACACGACGAAGATATTATGAAAGCGGCAGACCAAATCATTGATATGGGACCCGAAGCCGGAAGTTTTGGTGGCAAATTGGTTGCACAAGGCAGTTTTAAAGAAATATTAAAAAGCCAATCACTTACAGCACAATATCTGAATGGAAAATTAGAAATAAAAGTACCTGAAATACGTCGAAAGTCTAAGGATTTTATCAAAATTATTGGCGCAAGAGAAAACAATCTGAAAAATATTGATGTCCGCTTTCCGCTACATACATTAACAGCTATTACGGGCGTTTCGGGAAGTGGCAAGAGTAGTTTGGCATCGCAAATTATTTATCCTGCTATCCATAAACATATTCACGATCACGGACCCAAAATAGGACAGTTTAGCAAACTCGAAGGCGCTTTAAAACAAGTAGCAGAAATAGAATATATCAATCAAAATCCGATTGGTCGCAGCAGCCGTTCCAATCCGGTTACTTACATCAAAGCCTACGACGATATTCGTAGTCTGTTTGCAGGACAAAAGTTGTCAAAAATAAGAAAATTTCAAGCCAAACATTTCAGTTTCAATATAGAAGGCGGACGCTGTGAATACTGTAAG
>CAZSBI010000109.1:0-4327 GCA_964604735.1 uncultured Flavobacteriaceae bacterium
GTTTAATTTTCTCTTCTACTCTTCGTGAAAGAAATGATAATGCCCCAATTGTAAAATATCCGGTAACAATATCAAGAGTTCCTTCTTCTGTATATTTTGATATCCATTCATGGACTTTTAAATTTTCATTTTCGTTATCTAAGATCATTATTTTGATATTTTTTGTACTCAATAAACATATAAGTGACCTATTGTTTATCAATAACTAAATTTCATTTACCCGCAATTTACAAAAAAACACCTAATTACAATCCTTATTTTTTATTTTTTTATATCATCTTAGTTATATCTTTTACTTAATAGGTAATGTAAAACAAAAAAATCAGCCCAAAAAAATGAACTGATTTTAATTAAACTGAAAATTATGGGTAATTTTTCATGCTTTTTTAAACACAAAAGGGTTTTGCTAACTTCTAAATTTTCCTAAATATGACAAATAAATACGCTGCATTTTGCAAGCCAGACAGTAATCAAAAATTAAATCAATTAGAATAGCTGTCATAAACATAAGGGTCAATAAAGCAGCTACTGCCGGTAATGAAAAAACAGTAGTTAATGTAATGAGAACACTAAAAAGCAAACCGACAATTGCTGCAATTTTTTTTGCGCCTGCATTGACTAACTTTGGTTTTAAATGAGATACACGCATTCCTAATGTTAAAAAATTACATAACGGACTGTATTTTATACCCATAAATACCCTAATCATAAAGTCAATGGTTATTAAATACAATCCGATATGCTTATCTAGAAAAAAAGATACAGCCAAAACAATTAACACAATACCGCTGTATGCTTTTATCAAACGTTTATCTACTTGTGAATACGAAATAGGACAAGCAACTACTTTGTTATTTTCTATGTCCGGAGCTTTGAATTTCATCATAATAATTATTTATGTAATATTTGTTACAAAGGTAAACATTATTTTAATACCACCCAATAAATTTCTATATTTGTGTTTTATTTAACAAATGGCAGAAGAACAAGTAATACTCGTAAACGAAAAAGATGAACAAATCGGTTTATGTCCAAAAATGAAAGCACACGAAGAGGCGCTTTTACACAGGGCATTTTCTGTTTTTATTTTTAATGATGAAGGAAAACTATTGTTGCAACAACGTGCCGCCGAAAAGTATCATTCGCCAAAACTATGGACAAACACGGTTTGCAGTCACCAACGCAACGGCGAAAGCAATATCCAAGCCGGTAAACGTCGTATGATGGAAGAAATGGGAATGACTGCCGAGTTAAAAGAGGTTTTTCATTTTATTTACCAAGCTCCTTTTGACAACGGACTGACCGAACACGAATTAGATCACGTTATGATTGGTTTTTCTAATAAAAATCCGATTATAAATCCGGACGAAGTGATGTCTTACAAATGGGAAACACTTAAAAACATTCAAGCAGACATAAAATTACACCCCGAGAAATACACCGAATGGTTTAAAATAATTTTTGACAATTCTTTTGACAAACTTCAAGCGGAATTAGTCCATAAAATGTTAGAACAACCACTATTTTTCGACCCGATTTATAAAGAAAAACCTTGGGGTGGCAATAAACTCAAATCGATTTTACATAAAAATATTTCCTCTGACAAAACAGGCGAAAGTTGGGAAATATCGGACTATGATAATGATAAATCTGTTGTAAATAGCGGATATTTTAGAAACAAAACTTTATCAAATCTCATTGAGCAGTTCAAAGAAAAAATACTTGGTCAAAAAATATTTGAAACATTTGGCAAACACTTTCCCCTACTTATTAAATATATTGATGCCGCCGATGACTTATCAATACAAGTGCATCCCAATGACAAAACGGCAAAGAAATATCATAACAGTAATGGCAAAAACGAACTCTGGCATATTATTCAAGCCGACGATAACGCTTGCTTATATATTGGTTTTCAAGAAGGTACTACAAAAAATGATTATCTATCTGCCTTAAAAAACAACAATTTAGAACAGATTTTAAATCGTATTCAGGTCAAAAAGGCTGACACTTTTTATATTCCTGCCGGCACGGTACATAGCATCGGCAAGGGTGTTTTATTGGCAGAAGTGCAACAAAGCTCAGACCTAACCTACCGTATTTACGATTGGAATCGACTTGGTTTAGATGGCAAAGCACGCGATTTGCATACCGAAAAAGCATTAGAAGCCATTGATTTTAAAGCAATTAGCAATTCTATTGATGAAAAACATATTGTTTTGCCCAATTTCACAATTGACAAAATAAATATTACAGATGATGTCAGTTTAGATTTGTCACACATAGACAGTTTTGTTATTTTAATGAATATTAGCAACAATGATATTGTTATTCAAAACAAAATATTCAAAAAAGGACAGACAGTTTTAATTCCGGCAATTTGTCAAGATATACTCCTTTCCGGTCAAAAAGAAAGCGAGTTATTAATGATATATATATAATGTATAATTGATGAAAGCAACCGTAATACAATCGACAGGCAGTTGGTACGAAGTAAAAAATGAAGCGAACGAAATTATTACTTGTCGCATTAGAGGAAAATTTAGATTAAAAGGCATTAAAACCACTAATCCGGTGGCTGTTGGCGATTTTGTTGATTATAAAATGGAACCCCATAAAGAAACGGGTGTCATTACAAAAATTTATCCTCGCAAGAATTATTTATTACGAAAATCTATCAATTTATCTAAGCAATATCATATTTTGGCAGCCAATATTGACCAAATATTTTTGACCGCCACCATTATTAAACCCGAGACTACGACAACATTTATCGATAGAATTTTAGTAACAGCCGAAGCATACAATATTCCGGTAGTTATTTTGATAAATAAAGTAGATTTGCTTGAAAATGATGCCGAATTACTTCAACAAAAATCAGAAATCACTGATATTTATACCAAAATAGGCTATCAAGTATTAGACCTTTCTGCAAGCGCAAAGTATAATTTAGAACAATTAAAAAACTTGATGCAAAACAAAGTATCAATGTTTACAGGGCATTCGGGTGCGGGAAAATCGTCGTTAATCAATGCTATTGACAGTCGTATCAATATTAAAACTTCCGAAATTTCGTTGACACATCAGCAAGGGAAACACACTACTACTTTTGCTCAAATGCACGATTTATCATTTGGTGGCAGCATTATTGACACGCCCGGCATACGCGGATTTGGCATTGTAGATATGAAACCCGAAGAAATAGATCATTATTTTCCTGAAATATTTGCCCTAAAACAAGATTGCAAATTTAACAACTGCAAACACAGCAACGAACCCGGTTGTGCTGTAAAAGAAGCTGTCAATGAAGGTACTATTTCGATAAGTAGGTATGTTTCGTATATGCAATTACTTGATGAAGCCAACGATGATGGTAGCAATCCGTATAGATGATACTTATATCTTAACTCAATAACATTATAAAATATTAAAAAAAGCGTTTGCAAAGGCACAAAATATATGCCTAAAAATAACTTTTGTTTTTTTTATAAGCCGGAGCTATAAATTATTTCGAATTGAAAAAAAAAGGGAAGCAAAAATGCTCCCCTTAATAAGCTAATATATAACCTGAAATTTATTTAGCGTTAATTACTCTAAATGAAGTTCTACGGTTAGCAGCGTGTTCTTTTTCAGTACAAGATACACCATCAGAACATCTGTTTGTCAATCTTGATTCGCCATATCCTTTGGCTACCAATTGGCTGGCATTAATACCTTTTGCCATTAAATAGTTTACAACCGCACGTGCTCTTCTTTCAGACAAGTTTTGGTTAGAGCTTGCAGATCCGCGAGAATCGGTATGCGAAGCAATTTCTACCATTTTACCGTCTTTTAAGATAGGTAGTAAACGAGAGTCAATTAATTTTTTAGCAGCAGGAGTTAAAGTAGCGCTACCCAAATTCCATTTGATAGGAAGCGGAGAATACTCTAACAATGCACAGTCAACAGGTTTCCAAGTAGTTAAACCACCTTTTTGAACCAATACTTCTTTTTTAACTGTTTTATATTTTGCAGGAACAGTAGTTTCTGTAACATAAGCATCTTTGGCTAAAACAACTTTTTTGATAACAGCGGTTTTTGCTGGAACATCTTTGGCTACGGCTTGTGGCGGTGTTACCATCACAGTTTTCTTAAATGTAGTCATTTTTGCAGGAATTTCAACAACCTCAGTACTTTCGGGTGAAACGTTAGTCACTTTATAGTTAGTTGATTTTGCCGGAATATCTATCACTTTTGTAGTGGCAGGTGTTGCTACAACAACTCTTTTATAAGTTTTTGTTTTTGCAGGTATCTCAATAACTTTTGTAGTAGGAGGTGTCACCATTAC
>CAZSBI010000110.1:0-7889 GCA_964604735.1 uncultured Flavobacteriaceae bacterium
TGGATACATCAAAAAAGTGCGCGTCATCGTGGTCCTATGGTCGAGGTTAACTGTGCCGCTATTCCGCCCGAACTGATTGAAAGCGTTTTGTTTGGACACGTAAAAGGTTCGTTTACAGGAGCTTACAAAGATAAGAAAGGAAAATTTGAGCAAGCCACAGGAGGCACACTGTTTCTTGACGAAATTGGTGATATGAGCCTTTCGGCACAAGCCAAAGTGCTACGTGCTTTACAAGAAAGCAGAATCTCTCGCGTAGGGAGCGATAAAGATATCAAAGTAGATGTACGCGTAGTAGCCGCTACC
Organism: uncultured Flavobacteriaceae bacterium; assembly: GCA_964604735.1. Lineage (GTDB taxonomy): Bacteria > Bacteroidota > Bacteroidia > Flavobacteriales > Flavobacteriaceae > WGBX01. The sequence continues at coordinate 304 of CAZSBI010000110.1, forward strand.
AACAAAAATCTTCGTGACGAAATAGCCAATGGACGTTTTCGTGAAGATTTATACCATCGTTTAGCCGTTATTTTGGTTGAAGTACCTTCGTTGAACGATCGCAGAGACGATATTCCGCTACTTATTCAACATTTTGCCAAACAAATATTTGCAGAACAAAATATGCCTGAGAAAAAATTCAGCAATGAAGCCGTTGAGCTACTCAAAAAATACGATTGGACAGGAAATATCCGCGAACTTCGCAATGTAGTTGAACGATTAATCATTTTAGGTGAAGAAGAAATTACGGCAAAAGATATTGAGATGTTTGCCGGAAAATAATATATGCATTCTACAAAGACTTACTTTGTAAATTTAATATTATGAAAATTGCAAAATTTCTGTTACCAACACTTAATTTTGTTACTATACTTCTATTGTTCAAAGCAAGTGTAGATATAGCGACACTACATGGTGATCAACTAATGAAATTTTATTTAATTACAATTCCTTTATTTTTAATTGTAGGTATTATTCGTATAATTACTTCTTTAATTATTAAAAAATTTAGAATCATAATGCTTCAAGAATTTGTTTTTGCATTTATTCTTCTTTTTGTAATTGGGTATGAAAAAATTGTATTTTTAGCAATTCTGGTATTTTTCATCTTAACTGTGCTTTCGACCAAAAATTATTTAAAAAATCTTAATTAGGATTTAGTGAATAACACACTATTTTATATATTTAAATATTTCTGTAAACCATAATAAGTCTTCTAATAGTTGCATTTACAACTTGAATTTAGGATTCATATAAATTATGTTAAAATATTTACTACCTTTATTGCATCAAGTCCTTGACTAACTAAAATCGATAAATGAGCAATCCGATTGTTAAAATATCAAACCAATATATTTTCTTTGCGCTTATATTTTTGCAAGTGTTTCAAGCAAGCGGACAAAAACAATGGTCCCAAATGACTTCACCTATTTATTCCGATTTTAAAAACATACAATTTGTAAATAATGATACTGCTTTTATCGGGCAAAAAAAACTTATTGTTTACCGCAATAAACAATGGGCGCTTTTTTCGCCACCAGCGCCTTGCGAAATCAACCTGATGTATGCTCTCAACGCCAATAGTATTTTTATTAGTGGCAATAATACATACCAATCATCTGATTTATATTATTGGAACGGAAAAAATTGGCAAAAAATAAATCATCCTATCGCCAATACCATTTCGGATATTTACTTTACCGACGCAAAAAACGGTTATTTACTCAGTTATGGCGAAATAGCCGAACTGAAAAATGGTGTCTGGAAACATCTAACACCGCCAACCAATAGGAATTTGTCAAAAATTACTATAAATCAATCTAATAAATATGTGCTTTCACTCGGTTTAGGTATTTACAAACGCAATACCAAATGGATATTTATCAAAGGTTCAGAAAACGTTAAAAATATACAGAATATCAATGATACAATTTATACAATCAGTCACAATTCGCTTGGTTTTATTGAAGCGGACAGCATTCATACTATAAATAATAATAAGCTTTGGCAAAACATCAATTCAATTACAAAAAACCATAATAATCATCTGATTGGCGTAGGAAATAATGGATTAACAATCGACTATTATAAAAAAATTGATACCATAAAAATGCCTGTAAACACTAATATCAACAAAATTATAAATCAAAATAATCAATTATGGGCAGTAGGAGATGATGGAACGATTTTACAATTTTCTTCACAAAAAAACATTGAAACGATTGTTAATTGGAAAGGTTTTGAAAAACTGAGTTTTAACAATCAAGCTAAACTCATTGACGATGAATACGGCGTTGTTGCGGCAGACTTTAACAATGACGGTTTAACCGATATTTTTACCAATGGTTTGTTTGAAGAAGAACATCTGTATATCAATGAAGGAAACTTACATTTTAAAGACAAGGCGCAACAATTTGGAGTAGCCAAACTTTCTGATAAAAACAGATTACTCAATTTAGGTGCTTGTGCAGGCGATATTGACAACGACGGCTACATCGACTTGTATATCAGTGTGTTAAATGGGAAAAATATCGTTTTCAAAAATGTCAATGGCAAAAAATTTATCAATTATTCAAACATTTCAAAAGGAATTGGCAGTGCAACAGACAGAAGCAACGCCGTTATTATGGGTGATGTGGACAATGATGGCGATTTAGACATTTATGTCACCAACGAATATTCGAGCAATAGATTGTATTTGAATAATGGTGCCGGAATCTTTTCTGAAAATACTTCCGAGGCAAAATTAAGCACAAAAGAAGGTGGAAATGCTGCCTCTTTTAGCGATATTGACAATGATGGCGATATAGATTTATTGCTGACAACTTGGTCTTCAAAAAATATTTTATACCAAAATATGCTTGTCGAGAGCGGAAAATTGTGGTTTAAAGACATCAGTCAATCTGCCAAAATAGGCGGAAATTCATTTGACAAAAGCAATGCCGTAGTATTTTTCGATTATAATAATGATGCTTATCCGGATATATTTATCACAAATAGAAAGACAACTAACAGACTGTTTATCAATCAAAAAAACAATACTTTTTTAGACAAAACCGAAACGCTTATCGGCTACGATAAAGACGAGAGTTACGGTGCTGTCATTGGCGATTTTGACGGCGACGGCGACAATGATATCTATGTATCTAATGTGGGTGAAAATGCTTTTTATGAAAATATTTCCGGTAAATTTATCAAACAAAATCAGAAATATGACAGCGATATAAAAGGCTATTCCACCGGCTCTGCAATGGCAGATTTTGACCGTGACGGCGACCTCGATTTATACATTGCCAACTACTTGGGCGAAAGCAGTACGCTACTGAAAAATAAGAAGCATACAAAGAACTACGTTAGTATAAAAATACAAGGCTACGGTGTTAACAGAAATGCTGTTGGCAGTAAAATATTTGCTTATACTTTACCTCAAAAAAAATTGATATTTGTTGATGAAATAACTGCCGGAGGAAATTATGTTTCAATGAATAGCCATAAACGAATTATTCCAACACAAAATGCCGATAGTCTGCTTATTAAAGTCATTTTTAATAAGGGAATCACAAAAGAAATTACCGTTTATAAAAACAATTCTTACACCATAAATGACTTATCAGGCACAGCAAGATATATTGCTGTAACTAAGCAATTTATAAAACGACATTTGCTTGATCCACATCGTTTATTTGAATTGCTTAAATGGTTGTTTATTTTGTTTTTCGTATCCTTTATGATGCAAAAATCTAAGAAGCGATTTGCTTGGAAAAATATTTTTACAATAACTCTGTTTGCTTTGCTAATTACACTCTATTATGTTCAGCAACAGCAATTTGAATATGATGATTTTTTCTTCTCTACCCTACTTCCTCTATTAAGTATTTTGCTGATTACATTATCAATTTACAACTATAATGAGAAGCAGTTGGTTAAAAAAGAAGCCGAATTTGAAAAATTAAAAATCAAGAAACAATTATCACAAAATTTACACGACGATTTGGCTGCAACTATCAGCAGCATAGGATTTTACATCACTTTAATCAAATTTAGTTTAAAAGAAAAAAGCAGTCAGGTCAGTGAATTTATTCAAAAATCTGAAAGTTTGCTCAAAGATGCGACTGACAGCATTACCGATATGATTTGGAGTTTTAACGCACAAGACGACAGTTTAGAAAACATCTTATTTCGCTTGCAAAATAATTTCAAAATACTGTTTCAAGAAATGCAGATTGATTTTAAAATCGACTGGAAAACAACCAAAACAAATCAAAAAATCAATCACAATACAAAACAAAATATCTATTTGATTTTAAAAGAAATTTTGAATAATATTTTAAAATATTCCGAAGCATCAAAGGTATCAATTACGGTTAATAAGGACATTAACAACATAATAATTACCGTAGCAGACAACGGAAAGGGATTTGACCTGACAAAAGCAAAAAACAAAGGAAACGGATTGAAAAACATTCAGAACAGAGCCATCGATTTTAATGGAAATATCAATATAGACACAGCCGAAAGAAAAGGTACAAAAGTAGAAATTACCGTTCCTATAAGCGAATGGCAAAAATGACATAAATGCGCCATTGTATAGTAAAAATATTTAACTAAACTTTGCATAAATACTTAATAAATGATACATATTTCAGTCATAGAAGACCACCACGATTTTAGAAACGCTTTAATGCAATTGCTTCAAATTGCTGATGGATTTACACCAATTAGCAGTTTTTCAAATGCCGAAGATGCCATTGAATCTTTAAGTGGAAAGGAGGATATCATTTTATTGGATATCAATCTGCCTAAAATGTCAGGTGTTGATGCTATTCCGTTTATCAAACAAAAATATCCCGAAGTTAAGATCATAATGCTCACTATGTTAGACGATGATAATACGGTTATGCAAGCCATACTAAACGGCGCAAATGGTTATCTATTAAAAAAAACATCACCCGAACAAATTCTTTCTTCATTACAAATCTGTCAAGAAGGAGGCAGCCCAATGACTCCGGGCATTGCATCAAAAGTATTGCAACTGTTTAAAAAATATATCCCTCAAAAAAATAACGATTACGCTTTGACCAAACGCGAAATTGAAATTCTTAGCAATTTGGTAGAAGGTCTTGACAATCAGCAAATTGCAGATAAATTATTTATCAGCATACAAACGGTGCGAAATCATATCAGACATATATACGAAAAACTACAAGTGCATAGCAAATCTCAAGCAGTTGTAAAAGCTTTGCGCGAAAGCTTAATTTAATACCAAAAATTAGGGTTTGGCGTAATTTTTGCATTTTTAGCAAAAATTATGACAAACCCGTGTGACTATGAAAAAATTTATCCTTGTTTTATTTACCCTTCTATTAATTTATAATCATCAAACCGTACAGGCACAAAAAACCGATATGGAAGTGTCCGGCGATATATTACAATTTGCTATTCCCCTAGGCGCATTGGCATCGACTTACTACTATCAAGGCAACGATAAACCGCATTGGCAAATGCTTAAAGCTTATGGCGCTTCAATCATTTTTACACATTCAGTAAAACATCTAATCAACAAAAGACGTCCCAACGGTGGTAATTAGTCATTTCCCTCCGGACATACAACGGCTGCTTTTTCAGGAGCTGCATTTCTGCATCTTCGTTATGGTTGGAAAATAGGAATTCCGGCTTATCTGCTGGCAAGTTATGTAGGCTATACGCGAATTGTAGCACACAAACACGACAAATGGGATGTGCTTGGCGGAGCAATTGTCGGTATTGGTGGCGCGCTATTATTTGTAAAACCTTATCAATCACAAACCGGCTCACCTACAACACCACAAAGCGTTGAATACAGCATTACAAGTTTAAATAACCCTATGATGTTTGCGCCTAATAATAAAAATTATGCCTTTCTGCTCAATAAAGTTGAAGGATATTATATTATTGGTTTTCATTATCAATTCTAATCTTGACAAACAGCAAAGTATTTCGTAACTTGCCCTCAAATTAATTCAAAAGGACAGTATTATGAAAATTACTTATCTGGGACACGCCACTTTACTTATTGAAACTGCTCAAAAAAGCATTATTGTAGATCCGTTTATTTCGGGCAATCCGTTGAATAAGGGTCAAATAAAACCGGAAAATCTTAAAGTAGATTACATTTTGATTACACATGCACATCAAGATCACGTTTTAGATGTCGAAAGTATTATGCAAGCCAATCCGCAAGCCAAAATCATATCAAATTTTGAAATTGTAACTTATTACGGACAAAAAGGATTTGACGGACACGCTATGAACCACGGCGGTAGCCGGCAATTTGATTTTGGCAAAGTAACTATGGTCAACGCTTGGCATTCCAGCAGTTTTGCCGATGGCACCTACGGTGGTAATCCGGCCGGATTTGTTATCGAAAGTGAAGGAAAATCGGTATATATTGCCGGCGATACAGGCTTATCTATGGATATGAAAATCATTCCGCTATTTACAAAACTCGACTTGGCCGTTCTGCCTTTGGGCGATAATTTTACAATGGGTATTGACAGCGCCGTAGTAGCTGCCGATTATGTACAATGCGACAAAGTTTTAGGCTATCATTTCGATACTTGGGAACCAATTGTCATTGACCATAAAGCTGCAAAAAACGCTTTTGACAAATCAGGCAAAGATTTGATTTTGTTAGATTTAGAAGGAAGTATTGAAATTTAATTAAAAAAATTATTTTCGCAACACAACCCTATGCGGCGCCCAAGTGGTTTTGTCGCCGGTATATCCTTTTACTATACCGATAAATTCTAATGTTTCGGGCACAAATTTTATAAGCATATAGTCTTTTTTTCTATCAGGATAAAAGCGTTCCCAGCCTTCTTTCCATTTTTGTGCTTTGATGCTGTCATCATTGACCATATATGCCTTGCCCATAAGTGAGACATAACTCATCATTGCCTTGTCAAAATAATGTAATGTTGCCGTCGCGTTGTTTTGTATCTGTTTTACTTTACGACTTCGCGGATTGGTGCCCATCCAAACCACAAAATTACTATCGGGAGCAAATGTTTCCAGTACGCGCGCGCGTGGTTGCCCCTGCCCGTCCATAGTGATTAAGGTTGTAAAATATGCCTGCTTTATCAAGTCTTTACTTTCTGAAATAATTGATTTTTCTTCATCGTTAAAATCTTTTCTATACTGTTTCTTTACATCTTTTTGACAAGAAACAAAAAGGAATAGAATGAGGCTTATTTTAAATATTTTCATATTGATTTTTACTATTTTGAATATCTGATAAATTGATTTATACTACAAATATATGAAAATTAAATATTGTCAATGTTTTGTCACGATTTTTGCCAATGCAAAAATACGCGCCAAAACAAGAAAGCCTGGGAATTAATATGTATGCGGGCATTCTTGATTTTGCTTTTAGCTGTTGGCTCTTAGCCTTTGGCTGTTGGCTCTTGGCTTATCGGGATAGCCACCTATATTTTCGTTATCAAAGAACTACGAACTAAGAACTCAACACTAAAAACTTCGGTCTTCAACCGCACTTTTCCCTTTTCCATCGCTCCTTTTTCCTTCTTTTAGGCTTCCAACTTCAAACACCACAAAGTACGCAGAGTTTCACAGAGTTTTCCTACAACTACGAAACTCAAAACCACGAACCACGAACTCAAAACTGCGGTCTTCGGACTTCAAACTTCGGACTTCCAACGCACTTTTCCCTTTTACCTCGCTCCTTTTACCTCGCTCCTTTTACCTCGCTACTTTTACCTTCTTTTGGTCTTCCGACTTTGGAATCTTTTTGTTTTGGTTTTGCTTGGTGGGTGGTACACCCTCCTTGTACCTTTTTCTTGCTGTCTTATTGATGAAGATGCACATTATCTTGCTAAACTTCAAGCATTTACTTATTAAAGTGCTTCCATAATATTAACTCCATAAAGAAAATATATTATATAAGATATAATATCAGCAACAACAATAATAGCTAAATTATACTTTTTTATAAAAAGATGCAAAACAATGTTTACTACTATTGAAATAAATAAAATTAAAATAAATAT
>CAZSBI010000111.1:0-18886 GCA_964604735.1 uncultured Flavobacteriaceae bacterium
CAACAATGATGGTATCATAGATTTATATCTTACAGGAAATGAGTATGTAACAACTCCTGCAACAAACAGATATAGAGGAGCCATCTTTATCAATGACGGTACAGGAGTATTTACCGAAAATACTAACGTGTATATCACTCCGATAACTTATGGCGATGCAGCTGCTTCTGATTTTGATGGTGATGGTTACACAGACTTGATTGTTAGTGGTGTAAATGATATAGGCAATCCTTTTTCAGTTTGTTACAAGAATGCCGCGGCGGGTTCTGTCAATGATGCTGAAATGATTAAAGTTTCTGTTTATCCCAATCCGATAAGTGACCGATTTACCATTTATTCAGACAACAATTATACCTGCAAAATTTATAGCATTACAGGAAATTTAGTCTTTGAACAAACTGATTTTAAAGCAGGAACATTACAAATAGACGCAAGTAAATGGGCAAGAGGCATATATTTATTAGAAATTCAATCAGATATAAAGAAAATTATTAAAAAGTTGATTATTAAGTAAATACCACAATTATAGTATTAGTTTTTTAATATGGATAAAGAAAATATAGAAGACTTCATTCAGTTTTTTGCCGAAGATAAAATTATTGAAAGAGGAAAAGAATTGTTGCAAAATAACGTAATATCTTTTTCTCATTATACAAAAAAGACAGACACACTACACTTTAAGGTAAAGGGAACAAAGTTATATACAGTACGTATAAAGAATTTATTAAATAACAATATTAATGCATCTTGTTCTTGCCCGTATAATTGGGGTGGTATTTGTAAGCATACCGTAGCCGTGTTGTATGACATTATCGAAAACAGGGATGAAAGTATATTTATTGAAAAATCACAAACACAATTAGTAATTCACGAAAAAAGAGATGCGTCTCCTTTTGTTATAGATAATTACAAAATAGTTGATTCAAGATTCATTGCTAAATACTTAAAAAATCAATCTATGTTTGTTTTTAGTGACTATTCATTAAAGAAAATGTACTTTAAACAAAATTTGCTTCAATTTGATGTAACAAAAGAAAAAATTTATTCCCAAATTGAAAATTTTAGGGTCGAATTATACTACAAAGACAATACATTTTATATAAATTCTAATCAAAATAGAGCTGTGCCAAAAGGGTACTTAAAAGTATCAGAGGCATTTATACTTGATTGGCTTTCTACTTTTAATTTTAGCAAGGTGGTAAGCTCGTATTTTATTAATAAACAAGCAATTAAAGAGCAAACTTGCAAAAAATACGGAATTAGCTTAAAGCAATTTAATAAGTATTTTGAATATGCATTTAGTCGTGATAACGGTATTGTAATCAAACAAAAAACTAACGGGCTCTTAATTCCGGTCGATGAAAATGAACAAGTTAAAAGCACCTTAACTAATATACAAAATTTTAATCTCGATAGTCTTATTGAAAATATTGCATCACAAAATAAAATATTGAGAATAGGTTTTGTAATAAAGGAAGAGATTAATCGATTTGATTATGTAATAATATTTGCAAAACCAAATAAAGCCCGAACAAAACTTATATCACGATTTGATGTGTATAACGAATATGAAGTCGAAGAAATTCATTTTTTAGATGGCGAAAAAGAATTGATAGAAAAAATAGAACAATTCGATGTATTTGATGATGAGCAAGAGTTGAGCCAAGCCTTTACTTTATCAAAGCAAATTTTTAAAGTATTACAAGAACAAAAATTTGTATATTTTCAAGAATATAATCACGGTTATGATAACGATATTACAAAATATAGTTTAACTAAGATAAAAATATCTAATCAAACAGTGCGTATTATTGTTAAAATCAAACAAGACAATAATTTTATTTATACAGAATACAAGTATCTGATTGATGGTGAATATGTCGATGTGGATAAGGTAACTGTAGATTATAAATTATTGCATTACAAAGACAAAATATATCATTTAAATAGTGTTAAAGATTGGATGTTATTTTTCAATTTTAAACAAGGAATGAAAATGGTAAAAGAACATAAAGAAACATTTTATCAGCAGGTTATCAAACCCTTGTCTAAAGATTTTGAACTGGTTTTTGATAAAGGCGTTTATCGTCACAATAAAATTGAATTAGACTATAAAAAAGAACAAATTTACATCTCCGAAAAAGACGATTATATCATAATAAAACCACAAGTAGTTTATGATAACAATGTCAGTGTGTTGTTGATGCATAATGGCAATTATATAAAAAAAGACGATAGCGGATCTATAAATGAATACGTGCGTAATACCGAATTAGAAAGTGTTTTTTTAGAGCAAATAGCTGCTTTACATCCCGATTTTCAAGACCAAAAAGCAAACAATTTTTTTTACTTGCACATTGACAAATTTACTAAGGATTTATGGTTTTATAAATTCTTTGATAAATTAAATGCCGCCGACGTCGAAATTTTTGGTTTAAAAGAGCTGAAAAAACTCAAATATTCGCCTTACAAAGGTAAAGTATCATTTGGAATACGGTCAGGGCAAGATTGGTTCGATGTCAGTATTAATGTAAGTTTTGGTAACAATAAAGTAAGTTTGTCCGACATAAAAAAGGCAGTTGTCAACCAGCAGAAATATATTCAATTAAAAGATGGATCAGTGGGTATTTTGCCCGAGGAATGGTTACATAAATTTGAAAAATATTTTAGAAACGGAAATGTACAAAAAAATGAATTAAGAATTTCAAAATTAAGATTCTCAATTATTGATGAGTTGTTTGATAATATTGACGATGAAAAACTGCTGAAAGAGCTTGCCCAAAAGAAAAAAAGGATTAGCAATTTTACTCAAATTTCGAAAACAAAGGTGCCTGATGAAATTAAAGCCGAATTACGCCCTTATCAAAAAGAAGGTTTAAATTGGCTTAATTTTCTTGACGAAATGAAATGGGGTGGCATTTTGGCCGACGATATGGGGTTGGGAAAAACCTTACAAATTTTAACTTTTATACAACATATTTCTAAATCGGATAAAACACCAAACCTTATTGTAATTCCAACAACTTTGTTGTTTAATTGGAAAGCTGAAATTGAAAAATTTGCTCCTAAAATAAAATCATATTTTCATTACGGAACTGATAGACAGAAGGATACAAAAAATTTTAAAGAAAAAAATATAATATTTACTTCGTACGGAATAATGATGAGGGATATAGAATATTTAAAAGATTTTTTATTTAATTATGTTATTTTAGACGAATCACAGGCCATTAAAAATCCGACATCAAGACGTTATAAGGCAGCTAATTTATTGCAAGCCAAAAATAAAATTGCAATGACCGGAACGCCTATCGAAAATAGTACTTTTGACTTGTTTGCTCAAATGAATTTTGTAAATCCGGGCATGTTCGGTAGTATAAAAAGTTTTAAAGAAAATTATTCTAATCCTATCGATAAAGAAGGGAACGAAATGGTAGCCAACGAATTGCAAAAAGTTATTCATCCTTTTGTATTGCGTAGAACCAAAGAAAATGTAGCTAAAGAATTACCTCCTAAGGTTGAAGACATTATTTATTGCGAAATGGAGCCTGCTCAAAGACAAGTTTATGATGCTTATCGCAATACTTATCGAAATAAATTACTGAAACAGGTAGAAGAAAAAGGAATTGGTCAGTCTAAATTGATGGTTTTGGAAGCTTTGACTCGTTTGCGTCAAATTTGCGATTCTCCCGCTTTAATCGACGAGGTTGATTATGACGATAAATCGATAAAGATAAAAGAAATTGTCGAGCATATTATTCATAAAACAGCAAAACATAAAGTGTTGATTTTTTCGCAATTTGTCAAAATGTTAGGATTGATAAAAGAAGAATTAATTCGTTTAAATATTCCCTTTGAATATCTCGATGGCAAAAGTTCCTTCTCTCAACGTGAACAATCTGTTAATAGTTTTCAAAATGACCCTAATTTACGCGTTTTCTTAATCAGTTTGCGTGCCGGAGGCACCGGATTAAATTTAACCGCAGCCGATTATGTATATATAATGGATCCATGGTGGAATCCGGCAGTCGAAAACCAAGCTATTGATAGAACATATCGAATTGGGCAAGATAAAAGTGTTTTTGCTTATCGTATGATTTGTAAAAACACTGTCGAAGAAAAGATTTTGGATTTACAAGCAAGAAAGATTAAAATTGCTACGGATATTATTCATACTGATGAAAATATTATGAAAAATTTGAGCGTCGCGGATATAAATGATTTGTTCGGATAAAACAATAGAGAATTAAGCGTTTTTTGTTAACTATAACACCAATTATAAAACAAAAAACTCAATATAAATCGTTTCTATTTCCCTTTTTCTGCGTTAAAAATTATTTTATAACTGTACAAAGAATTTTTGCCTTGAAAAAGAAAAATATATTCCAATTTATTTGTCAGGCATTTTGATTCCTAATTGGTATAATACTTTTTTGCCACGACTTTTGTAAGCCGGACTGCCATTATCAATTTGTTCCATAATAATATTTCTAAGCTCTTGATGAATCCATTTTGGCGCATTAGGCAAATTGCCAAAAATGAACAATGTATTCATAGTATATGCTTTGCTTGCTACTTTATAGTTGCCAATGAGCCAATCGAAACCGTTTTCTACAATTTTTGAAATATGCTTGTCAGTCAAAATGTTTTTGATTTGATTTTTTGACTTAGTCGTGTACTCTTTGGCAATCCATTCGCATATTTTGGCGATGAATCTAATGACACTATCATTTTGTAAACACGATAAATTTTAGTTGAATAAATAGAGCGGAGGCACTGACGAGGCTTTAAATGACAGCTTGTGGTTTAACCCAAATTATCCTTCGTAATTTTTCATTTCCTCATCAAAAAAATCGAAAGCTCCTTCAACGCTTTCTTCAATAATTTTTTCGTTTTCTTTGGCTTCGGTTTTGCTAAATTCGTCTAACCATTCTATTTCGTCCGTGTTAATATTGATAATAAATCGAGGAAATTCTGTATGCAATACAAAAATGTCATCTTCTAAACTCGAATGGTCGGCAATTAAATATTTAGGTAAATTCATATACAGTTTATTTTAGACACAAAAATACATTTTTTTGTTCGTTTCTTCGCATTTTTCATTCATTGATATTGATAATGTTTCAAAAACAGCCACTTTTTGAGTCTGAAATGTTAAAAAATGAGGTGCTATGACTAAATTGTTGTAAATTTGAATTAACAACATGAAGTGGAATAATTATGGGACTATTTAAAAAAGATATATTTAATAATTACATATTCTTAAGAAGAATTATACTTTTTCTGTTTGGATTTATTTCAAAACGAAGATACAAAGGCTTTAACCAACTGAAAATTGAAGGTATGGATATATTGAGACATCTACCTGATAATCAGGTGCTTTTTGTGTCTAATCATCAAACATATTTTGCCGATGCCGCAGCTATGTATCATGTGTTTTTTGCTGCCTTAAACGGACACGACGATATTAATGGTGTGGGTTATTTGCTCAAACCAAAAATCAATTTGTACTATGTAGCAGCCAAAGAAACGATGTCGTCGGGAATTTTGCCTAAGATTTTTACCTATGTTGGCGCTATTCCTATTCAAAGAACTTGGCGATCTAAGGGAAAAGATGTAAAACGACCGGTTAATTTTAGCGATATTACTAATATCAGCAAAGCCATTCAAGATGGTTGGGTTATTACTTTTCCGCAGGGAACTACAACACCGTTCAAACCGATTAGACGTGGCACGGCACATATTATCAAAACCAATAAACCCGTAGTGGTACCCATTGTAATTGATGGTTTTAGACGCTCGTTTGATAAAAAAGGATTGCAGATTAAAAAACGTGGTATTTTGCAAACTTTTACCATAAAACCGCCCTTAGCTATTGATTATGAAAACGATACAATTGACGAAATAGTCGATAATATTGCTTATGCCATTGAGCAACACAAAGATTTGCTCAAAGTAGTCAGCGTTAACGAAATAAAAAAACAAGAAGAGGCAAACAAAAAACGTAATTTCTGGTCAGGTAGAGATTACTAAAACCGCTAAAAATATTACCGGGCTTTAATTTGTTTACATTGAAAAAATACTGTCTGTTTTGCCTGTTTATTTTCACAAAAAATTCATCATAAATCAATCATTTCGACATATTGTTTTTAAGTATTGAAAAAAACTTTCTTATTCCATTGTTTTTTTATAATTTTGATAAAATTTTTGTATGATTTCATTTGTAAAAGGAAAAGTATTCGAACTAACGCCTACTTACGTAATTATTGACAATAACGGCATTGGTTACCATATACGCATATCGTTAAATACCTACGGACAGATTCAGCCCGAAGCCGAATTGTTGCTTTACACCGAGTTTATCGTGCGCGAAGATGCACAACTATTATACGGTTTTGCCAATCCTTTGGAACGCGAAATTTTCAAATTGCTTATATCGGTATCAGGAATCGGTCCCAATACAGCCATGCTGATTTTATCGGCAATGACCTCGACTGAGGTGCAACAAGTAATAGCCAACGGTGACGATAAAACGCTTACTTCTGTCAAAGGAATTGGTGCTAAAACAGCACAAAGAGCCATCATCGAATTGAAAGATAAAATCTTAAAAACCTATGACATTAAAGCGGAAGGAACAAGCATTTCTTCGCCCTTAAAAGACGAAGCTGTTGCTGCACTCGAAGCTTTGGGTTACAACCGCAAACGTTCTGAAAAAGTAATTAGTAATTTATTAAAAGAAAAATCCGGAATTAGTTTAGAAAACACAATAAAAGAAGCATTAAAACGTTTCTAATAAACCTTTGATGCGCAACAACAACGTGAAAAATATAAAGAAGTATATGAAATTTAATTCATTCTTAATAAAATCAAGTCTTTTTTTGTGGTTTTTAGCAAGTAATATTAGCTTGCAAGCACAAGATAATCAGAGTACTACACAAGATACCATCAGAAATCAAATGATATCGAGTTCGCTTACTTTGCCCGACCCGCCAAGTATTCAGGAGCTTTATACTTACGACCCCGATACAAATTTGTTTTACTACAACAAAAAAGTAGGTTCGTATAATATTGCTTACCCTTGGGTGCTAACGCCCAACGAATATTATAAGCGTGTGCTCAAAGAGGGAATGAACAAAAAATTTAAAGACATCAATAAAGCCATATCAGGTAAAGGAGAAGATGCTAAAAATTTGCGAAAAAATATCTTGCCGCTATACTATGTAAATTCCAAATTTTTTGAAAGTGTTTTTGGTGGCAATACCATCGACATACAGCCCAAAGGAACCCTTGGTTTAGATTTAGGTGTGCGTTATACAAAACGTGATAATCCGTCATTGCCCATTAAAAATCGTTCTAGTTTATCCTTAGATTTTGACCAAAAAATAAGTATGGGATTGAAAGGAAAAGTTGGCACAAGGCTAAACTTAGACTTAAATTACGATACGCAATCTACATTTGACTTTAACAATCAAATCAAATTAAATTACACACCCACCGAAGATGATATTTTACAAAACATTGAATTGGGTAACGTGAGTATGAAAACCCACAATAGTTTGTTGCACGGCGCACAGAGTTTATTTGGATTAAAAACCGAGTTGCGCTTCGGCAATACTTACATTACAGCTGTTGTAGCCGAACAAAAATCGGGCACCAAAACCATACAAGCACAAGGCGATAAAGTCATTCAAAAGTTTGAACAACCAATTTTGGAGTACGAAGATTATCGCCATTATTTCTTAGCACAATATTTTAAAGAAAAATATGATGGCGCGGTAAAAAATTATCCGTTTATCAATAGTACAGCACGTATTACACGCCTCGAAGTTTGGAAAACAAATCGTTCGACACAAACCGAAAACATTAGAAACATTGTAGCGCTACAAGATTTAGGTGAAAATCAGAAAATTGGTCTTGACGCCGTTCCGCCCGGATTTGTATTGAATCCGACTTCGCCACCTGACAACTCTGTCAACCAATTTGACCCTGCATTAATCGATGCGGGCGGTGCTCTAAATGCGCGCATTCGCGATATCTTTTCTATTTCGCAAGGTTTCACAGGAATAAATCCCGTCAATGGTACAGATTATGTGTCAATGGAAAATACCGTAAAACTTGATTCGTCGCAATACAAATTACATCCGCAGTTGGGTTATATCACTTTAAAACAAAAACTAAATGCCGATGAGGTTTTAGCCGTAGCTTTTGAATATACCATCAACGGACAGGTATATCGCGTAGGAGAATTTTCGGATAACGGAATTGTGTATCCGCAAACACTAATCGTCAAATTGATTAAGAGTAATATGGTCAGCACTACAGAACCATCTTGGGATTTGATGATGAAAAACATTTACGCACTCGATGCCTTTGATATAGATCCTGACGATTTTCGACTGAATATATTGTATGCCAATCCGACACCGTTTAACTATATCAATCCGGTCAATAATACACCCTTGCCGCCTGATGTCAATGAGCGAATACTGCTCAATGTGTTTAATATGGACAGGCTGACCGCACAAGGCGACCCTACGCCCAAAGGCGATGGTTTCTTCGATTTTATTCCGGGTATTACCATTGATGCACGTGAAGGGCGAGTCATTTTTACCTCCTCAGAACCCTTTGGTGAATATCTGTTTGAAAAACTCAGAAATGCCGTATCCGAAGACTATAACGACCCGAATACTTGGAACCAAAATCAGAAGAAATATGTTTTTCAAGAACTGTATAAATTGTCTAAAACACAAGCGGAACAGTTTACCGAAAAAAATAAGTTTATCTTAAAAGGAACATACAAAACAGCAGGAGGCGATGGTATTCCTATTGGTGGATTTAATATTCCTCGCGGTTCGGTAACCGTAACAGCCGGCGGACGTACACTTGTCGAAGGTGTCGATTATGTGGTCAATTATCAAATAGGACGAGTAAATATTATCAATCCGTCCATCTCACAATCTAATGTGCCTATTCAGGTTTCGGTAGAACAGAATTCTATTTTTCAACAAACCACTAAAATTTTTAACGGTTTAGACATTGAGCATCGTTTTACTGATAATTTTATTATTGGCGGTACCTATATGTCTTTCAAAGAAAAACCATTGAGTTGGAAATCGAACTATGGCTACGAACCATTGAATAACAAATTGATTGGTTTTAACGGAATGTACTCGACAAAAGTCCCGTTTCTGACTCGATTAGTTAATCGTTTACCTAATATTAAATCGGATGCCGAATCAAATTTCTCAATAAAAGCAGAAGCAGCATACTTGTTCCCGGGTTTAGCGGATGTATCTGACGTAAATGGACGAAGTACCACTTATGTCGAAGATTTTGAATCCTCACAAATGTTTATCGACTTGCGTTCGCATTATGCTTGGCATTTGTCATCGGTACCGGCACGTTTTCCTGAGTCGCAGATGTTAGACAATTTGGAATCGGGTAAAAACAGAGCCAAATTGGCTTGGTATATTATCGACCCTATTTTTTATACCAATCCGCCCAATGGTATTACCCAAGACGATTTGTCAATGGAAGAAAACAGACAAGTAGCCATTCGCGAGCTTTTCGATCAAGATGTTCCTTCGGGTTATCCATCGACCTTAACCCCTTTGAACTTAGTTTTTTATCCCAAAGAACGCGGTCCGTACAATTTTGATACAAATCTTGATGCCAACGGCGATTTGCTTGCCCCCGAACAACGATGGGGCGGTGTAATGCGTTACTTGCAAACCAACGATTTTGAACAAGCCAATGTTGAGTATGTCGAGATGTGGGTACTCGACCCGTATTTTAACAATCCTAATCCTTCAAATGGCGGTAAATTATATATCGATTTGGGCTATATGTCTGAGGATATTTTATTTGACGGGCGCAAACAATACGAAAACGGTTTGCCACCGGACGGTACGGACAATAATATCGTATTGACCAATTTAGCTCGCGTACCAACCAGACAATCAATAGTTTATGCTTTCTCGAACGAAGCCTCCGAAAGACCGCACCAAGATGTAGGTTTTGACGGAATGGACGATACGCGCGAACAATCTTTCTTTGCCAATTACCTGAATAGCATTCCGGCAGCGGCACGTACTCGCTTCGAAAGTGACCCTTCTGCCGATGATTATGTAAACTATATAGATGCAAGCGGAACTATTGCAGAACGCTATAAAAACTTTAACGGCACCGAAGGTAACACACCTATTGATGTGGCAAATAATAACACCAATCAAAACTCGGTGCAAGGCAATAATACCTTTCCGGACACAGAAGACATTGACCGTGATCAAAGTATGAATACCATCGAGAGTTATTTTGAATACGAAATTGATGTCAAACCGAATATCACCGTTAATGACAGATTTGTTTCCGACATTAAAGAAACGACGGTAACATTACCCAATGGTAATTCGCAAACATCACGTTGGATACAATACAAAATTCCGATTCACGAATTTACAGGCACACAAGGTGCTATCTCCGATTTTCGTTCGATTAAATTTATGCGAATGTACCTAACCGGTTTCAATGAAGATAAATTGGTATTGCGTTTAGCTTCCTTAAATTTGGTTCGTGGCGACTGGAAAAAATACCAACTAAGTATGGAGCAGGGCGATCCAAACCCTAATGATGACGGCACTTTTGTAGAAACATCGGTAGTCAGTATAGAATCTAATGCATCGCGTCAACCAATTCCTTATACTTTGCCTCCGGGTATTGAAAGAGAAGAAATTTACCAACAAAATTCGCAAATAAGACAAAATGAACAATCATTATCACTCAAAGTTTGCGATTTGGAAGTTAAAGACGGACGAGGTGTTTACAAGTATAACAGTGTTGATATGCGCCAGTATAAACGACTCGAAATGTTTATACACGCCGAACAAATTGCAGGACATACTCCTTTGCAAGATGATGACGCTTATGGTTTTGTGCGTTTTGGTTCAGATGTATCAGAAAACTTTTATGAAGTACAAATTCCACTTAAAGTTACACCTGATAATGCACGTGACCCCGAACAAATTTGGCCACTTGAAAATCGTATTGATTTAAAATTGGATTTGCTCAATAAGATAAAACTCGAAATGATTCGCAATCATACTATTGGTACGACAACAGCACCCATTTTTTATCAAGAAAGTGACTTAGACCCGAGTGCCGCCGGCAAGCCTAATGAATTACGAATTGGTATCAAAGGAAATCCGAATTTTGGTGATATAAAAGTTATTATGGTAGGTGTGCGCAATGCCATCAGCCATAAAATATGTGGCGAATATTGGTTTAATGAACTACGATTGTCCGAAATGAAAAACAAAGGCGGTTGGGCAAGCAATGCAACTATCGATGCTAATCTTGCCGACTTTGCTACCCTGTCATTGACCGGAAGTATTTCGACCGAAGGCTTTGGCGGTTTGGAACAAGGACCACTTGAAAGAAGTCTTGAAGATAAAAAGCAATACAATTTTAGTACAAGTGTAAATATGGGTAAATTGTTACCTAAACGATGGAATGTAAACATACCCGTAAGTTATACTATTTCGGAAGAATTTATTAGACCTAAATACGACCCGATTTGGCAAGATATTACGCTACAAAGTAGGCTGGATGTGGCAGATGCGCAAGAAAAAGACTCCATTTTAGATGTAGCACAATCTTACACTCGACATAGAGGTATTACCTTGGCAGGTGTCAAAAAAAATTATAGTACACCTAAAAAAACAAAAGGAAAACCTAATGCTAAACCCAAGAAACACCATTTTTATGATATAGAGAATTTTACTTTTAACTTCTCTTATGACGAAATGTACCATTCCGATTATGAAATAAAAAGTAATAAAGACGAAAATGTTCGTTTAGGAATGAATTATAATTACAGTTTTAAAGAGCTTGCGATAGCACCGTTTAAGAATTCTAAAAAATTAAAATCAAAACACTTACGATTAATTAAAGATTTCAACTTTAATATTATGCCGTCAAGCATAACGGTAACAAGTAATATTGACAGGCGATTTAATAGTATGAATTTTAGAGAAATTGAAGATTACGGTCTAGATTTGCCCTTATTACAAAACCGCGATTATAATTTTGATTGGGGTTATAGTGTAAATTATAATCCGACAAAATCAATTAAAACATCATTTTCAATAACGCATAATAGGGCAGTCAAAAACTATATGTTCCCCGATGGAACAGCCGACGAAAGCAATACGATTTGGACAAAATATTTCGACGTTGGTGAACCCTTGACACATAACCAAAATGTAAATATTTCGTACACCCTTCCTTTAAACAAGCTGCCAATACTTAGTTTTTTAAACGTGACTTATGTTTATAATGGAACTTATCAATGGCAAAAACGCTCGGAAGCAATGGCAAACATTGATGGTTTCGATTTAGGAAATACAATTCAAAATACAAATTCGCATCAAATTAATACCAATGTAGATATGCGAAAGTTGTATAAAACACTAGGCATTACTTCTTTGCAAAAGAAATTGTTAGGCAAATCAAGATCAAAGAAAAAACGCAAGAAAAAGAAGAAATTAAGATCGGGAAATGAAAAAGAAAAGTTAAGTAAAAACGAGGCAAAAACAAAAAATAGTGCTAAAAAGAAGAAAAAAGAAATGAAGGATTACTCACAACCTTCTGCTTTGTCTATGTTTGCAGGAAATATTTTAGGAGTATTAACCGGTTTCAAAACCTTTAAAGTCAATTATCGTCAAAATAACGGTCTAATGCTACCCGGATATTTGCAATCTGTAGGTTTCTTTGGTACTTTGCAACCCAGTACAGCATTTGCATTTGGTTGGGACGACGATGATATCAGATATGAAGCGGCACGTCGTGGAATATTAACACAATACCCCGATTTTAATCAACCGTTTTTAGATACCTATTCTGATGAAATTTCGTTTCAAGGAACGATAAAACCATTCAAAGCATTGACAATTACTTTTAAAGGACAGAAATCGTATATGGAAAATCTAAGTGAGCAGTTTAATGCCGTAGGAAACGAATATCATACACAATTGCCTACAACGCTGGGTAATTTTTCTACATCGTATCTAATGATTAATACCGCTTTTGAAGATATTACCGTAGGCAACAGTCCTGCATTCAACCGTATGTTAAACAATAGATTAACTATTGCTCGCCGATTGGCATCCGAAAGAGGAGTAGCAGTTCCAGCCACCGGTTACCCTGATGGATATGGACCTTTGCAAAGCGAAGTGGTGATGTATTCTTTCTTGACAGCCTATGCCAATTCAGACCCATCACAAGGCAAATTATCACCATTTAAAAACATTCCGATTCCAAATTGGCGTATTAAGTTTAGCGGATTGACTAAGTACAAATGGATAAAAAAAATCTTTAAAAATTTAAGTTTAGAACACAATTACAAGTCAGATTATACCATTAATCAATTCTCAAATAATCTGCAAACATTCCAAGACCCTAATGCGCGTGATGCCGCCGACAATTATTATTCGCCTTATGTGATGGATAATATTACAATGACCGAAGCATTTAATCCATTGCTTAAAATTAATATGGAGTTTAATAATTCGCTACGGTTAGACTTTTCGCTTAAAAAAGACAGAACCATATCGATGAACTTAAACAATTATACACTTTCAGAAGTTGCCGGAAAAGAATATGTTGTAGGTTTAGGATATAGAATAAAAGATGTAAAACTACCCATAACCATTGGAGGGCGTCGTATGGAGTTTCAAAGTGATTTGATTTTAAAATTGAACGGTTCTATCAGAGATAATATTACCGTGTTGAGAGGTTTATCGGATAGTAGTAATCAAGTTACAGCCGGACAAACCATGTATAATTTGAAATTTTCAGCAGATTATGCATTGACAAAATACCTGTCAGCTATTCTGTTTTATCAGCACTCGTATTCTAAATTTGCAATTTCAACATCTTATCCTTTCACTAATATCAGAGGTGGTTTGACCTTAAAATATGCTTTTGGAAACTAGATAACGGACATTATTATGATGGCACAAAAATTGTGAATTAACCTAAGGAAATATCATCAAACAAAATGTCACAAAACATTTTTTTAATAGCAAATAATTTATATTTTTGTTTCACTAAATAAAATAAATACAAAAAAATGCAATTACCGGAAAATTATAAATATACAAAAGAACACGAATGGGTAAAAGTTGACGGCGATACCATTATAGTTGGTATTACAGATTTTGCTCAAAGAGAATTGGGAGATATCGTTTATGTAGAAGTTGATACCGAAGGCGAAGAATTAGATCAAGAAGAAGTTTTTGGTACTATTGAAGCTGTCAAAACGGTTTCTGATTTGTTTGTTCCCGTTGCCGGAGAAATCTTGGAGTTTAACGAAACACTTGAAGACGAACCGGAACTTATTAACAAAGACCCATATAATGAAGGTTGGATTGTTAAAATAAAACTAAAAAACGCAAGTGATTTAGAAGCATTACTCGACGCAGATGCCTATAAAAAATATATTAAAGCATAAGTATTTTATACTTGCTTCGGCTTATACGGTATGGCTTACCGTATTAAGTCTTACCCCACTTAATAATGTGCCACTGCCCGAAATACGATTCGGTGATAAAGTGGTGCATTTTTTTCTATATTTCTTTTTGATTATTGTATGGTTACTTGCTTGTCAAAAGTTATGGCGATATAAATATTATTTTATAATAGTTATCATAGTTTGGGGTGTTATTATTGAGTTTTTGCAAGAGTATTTTATAGCATTTAGAACCGGAGATTTTTATGATGCGCTAGCCAATAGCTTTGGTGCTGTTGTTGGTTTTTATGTTTACAAGTATTTTGTTAGGAAATAACAGCTAGAATCTAATACAAAAAAAAACATCAACAATTTTGTTGATGTTTTTTTTTGTATTATAAATTTGTTACGGTTAGTTTCCGCAATTAGAGTAAGTATATTGTGAAGAGCTGATAGCTGTACCTCTATCATCTGCAACATCTTTTTGAGTAGGCATATCTTTACTGTTATAAGTGTAAGTATATACTCTTGTGGCAGAACTAGGAGATGGCACATATTTGTCATAAACTAATTGTGTGACATTATTAACGTTATTATTAGGGTATTCTAAAGTCTTAACTTTACTAAACACACGGTTTTTTGTATCAAACTGGTATGTATATTCTTCTTTAAGAGTACCGCCAATATCTGAAGTGTCATACCACTTAGTATTGGTATTATTGTCGCCGGTATAAGTGTAAACACCGGTTTCATCTGTTGGAACAGGAGGATTAGACCAGATATCATTATCTTCAATTCTTAACTGATCTACTTTTCCATTAGCATTATAAGTATAAGAAATAGTCCAAGCATTTGGCGAGTACCAACCACCACTGGTTGTTTGTAATACTAATTCACGTTTAGAAATTTTATCATTAGCGTTTGTGTATTCAATTTTTGCTAACAAATCGGTGCCGCTTAAAATTTCAATTCTGTCAATAAGACCTTTTGAAGCATCTTCATATATATAGCTGTAAGTATATTCAACAGGACCACTACTGGTTATAAGAGAACGGACATAACTTTTAATAAGACCCTTTACATCATCATTAGTGTAAGTTGATGTTTCATTTTCGTTAGCATCGTTAGGATCGGTGTACTGTACCTTGGTTACCATACACTCTACTTTGGGATCTTCTTTATCCTTTTCTTTTTCGTCATCTTTTTTACAACTATAAGTTGAGATTAATGTTACAACAAGTAATAAGCTTAGTAATTTTTTCATATTTATTTTTTTTAGTGTATTAAAATTGGCTCAAATATAAGTGTTTTTTTAAATATATTAATCGGTATTTTTGCCTTAATTCAGTAATTTTTATGTTTTTTGAAGAATTGTCAGAAAAATCAATAATTTTTGCGAATACTGCAAATAGATTATATAAAAGTATAATAATATTGTTACATCTGTTAGTGTTACAGTTCCCATTTTTAGTTATATTTGTTGACATAATTAAAAAATAATAATAAACATGAAAAAAATAATGATTCTGTTAATGTCAGTTATGTTTACGACATTATATGGACAAGATTGGAAGATTACAAAATATGATAATGAAAAAATTATTTTTAAAGAAAGCAAGCCGGATAGTTTTACTTTGTATAGTTTTGACACGGAGCTATTAAAACAGAAATTAAGTTTAACAAAGTATCGATTTAGCGGTTTGCCCGGAATAGAGATAGAATTTCCTGTAAATAATAATGCCAAAATAGAAGTTTTTAGCGTTTATAAAACAAAATTTATGGGAGAAAAACTTCAATTAAAACATCCGGACATCAATACTTACGTTGGAAAAAGTTTAGAATCGGGTAGAAGTATTTACTTTACAGTGACGCCTTATGAAATAAATTTTAATATTTTAGACCCAAGTGGCGCAACTTTTTTTATCAAACAATATTCAAAAAGCACTTGGATAGGCTTTTATTTAGGCGCACAACATTATGATGACAGTGGTTTAGAGTGTAATGTTATGGATGATAATTTACAACATAGAACCGTCGAAAGCACATTAGCAAATGATGGCATACTTAGACGATATCGATATGCAGTTTCTGTAACAGGTGAATATTCTGATTATACATTGAACAGGTTAGGTATCCCTGCAACGGCATCAGTTTCAGATAAAAAAACGGCTATTTTAGGTGCTATGCTTACAACAGTAACACGTATGAATAGTGTTTATGAACGTGATGTTGCAGTAAGTCTTCAATTGGTGAGTAATGATCAAGTTATTTATTTAGATGCATCAAGTGATCCTTTTGACAATGATACAACTTCGATGTCTTCATTATTGACAGCTAGTCAAACCTCTGCAGATAATCATATAGGGTCAGCTAATTATGATGTTGGACAAGTATGGTGTCAAGGTAATTTACAAGGTTTAGCAAGGCGTCCTGCAGTTTGTTCTAACGGAATTAAAGCAAAGGGTGCAGCTCGTGGTCAAAATGTAGAGTCAGATAGGTTTATTATTAGTGTAGCTTCGCATGAATTAGGACATATGTTTGGAGCAAATCATACATTTTCTAATTCGAGTTGTGGTGGTAGTAGAAATGATGCGACGGCTATTGAAGCAGGCAGTGGTACAACCATTATGTCTTATGCAGGTATATGTTCTCCCAATATTCAAGATTATACAGATGACAGATTCAATATAGCTTCAATGATAGAGATTAATAACACAGTTACATCAACGGCAACTTGTAATCAAAGTATTAATTTAACAAATCAAGTACCTACGATTATAACAGGATCTAATTCGTATATTCCAAAATTAACTCCTTTCGTGTTAGATGCTGTGGTATCTGACCCGGATGGAGACACTTTATCTATTGCTTGGGAAGAGGTTGATACTCCCAACTCTAATGTAACAACTTCACCACAATCAAATTGGACAAGAGGTCCGATGTTTAGACCATATCCATTATCACAAAATACTAAAAGATATTTTCCTATCATTGATACATTGATTAATAATCATACTTCACATAGATGGGAGGTTTTGCCTTCGGTAGCGAGATATCTTAAATTTAAAGCTACTGTCAGAGATAATAATATTAATGGTGGACAAACAGCAAGCTCAAGGGTATCACTTAGAGTTGATCCAAATGCAGGTCCTTTTGAAGTGACATCTGATATTACTAATAATGTGTGGATGTTAGGTGAAACAAGAACAATAACTTGGAATGTTGCCAATACCAATTCTTCGCCTGTTAATTGCAGTAATGTGGATATATTACTCTCTACAGACGGGGGCTATACTTACGATACTCCATTATTAATTAATACGCCGAATGATGGATCGGAAGACATTACAGTTCCTAATATAACAGCTACAAATGCCAGATATATGGTTAAGGCACATGATAATTATTTTTTTTCTCTTAATCAGGGAATAGTTACTATTGGGAATTTCGAGAATCATTGTGATAATTTTACAAATACAACCCCTCTTGTTATTACAGATAATGATGAGACAACGGGCGTTGAAAGTATTATACATGTTAATGATAATTTTCAATTAAACGGAATCACTATTTCTGTTAATATTTCACATACATATATTCAAGATATTAAACTAAAACTTGTATCACCATCAGGGACTGAGGTTACTCTGATTGATCATTCTTGTGGTTCACAAGACAATATAATTGCTACTTTTAGTGATTCCGGACAAAATCTGGACTGTAATTCATTAGCTAACGGAAATATTTTTATTCCACTTCAACCATTATCAAATTTTATTAATGAAAATGCTAATGGAGATTGGAAATTGAAAGCTTGGGATAACCATGTTGGAGATGAAGGAACTATTAACTCATGGTCTTTGGAATTGTGTTATCTTAGACCTTTATCTATCAATAATAATAAAAAAATTAATAGTTTAATAATCGCTCCAAATCCTTTTACAAACAGTATATCAGTTAGTTTTGTTCCAAAGTCATTAAGGCAAACAATACAAATATTTGATATTAACGGGCGACTTATTCATAAATCGAAATATTCCGAAACAGAGATGTTTAATAAGTCTATTGATTTGTCTGTTTTATCAACGGGAGTATATTTTGTTAAAATTTATGACGGGGTTTATAAAAGTATTGCCAAAATTATTAAGAAATAATATGTAGTATCAATACATATTGCTTCTGCCTTTATGCAGACATTTTCATAAGTAAATAGACACTTTTGTAAGTGGATAAGTGTCTGGAAATCAACAAAATAATTCGTATTTTTATCAAAAATATACCCCGAAAAAGGGCAAAAAGCCATAAAATCGGGGTATTTTATAATAATACGTTTTATGAAAGTACAAAAAATTTCCGGATTTCAGCATCAATTTTCATTTA
>CAZSBI010000112.1:0-4013 GCA_964604735.1 uncultured Flavobacteriaceae bacterium
GGTTCATTAGACAAAAGTTAATTTGAACTGATAAC
Organism: uncultured Flavobacteriaceae bacterium; assembly: GCA_964604735.1. Classification (GTDB taxonomy): domain Bacteria; phylum Bacteroidota; class Bacteroidia; order Flavobacteriales; family Flavobacteriaceae; genus WGBX01. The sequence continues at coordinate 36 of CAZSBI010000112.1, forward strand.
GAGTTGGTTTTTACTTGCAGCAAATCGCTAGGTCCAAAACCCCCTGAAACATATACCAAAACTATACAAATTAACAATAAAAATATTAATAGTCCACTTGATAATTTATTGAAAAATAAAAATAATTTTTAACAAATATTTGCATTGTTTGCTTTTTGTTGGTAACTTGCGGACACATAAGGTTGTGTGTGCAATAGTTGTAATTAATTTAGGAAACCAAACTGCAAATGAAATACATATTAACAATACTGATTTTTTCGATTTCATTTTTCACTTACGGACAGAATTTAAATGACATTTCTGTTCAATTAAATAGTAAAACTCTTGATTCATTGCCCAAGTTTATAATCAAGATGAATAAAACCGAATATTTTTTAGATACTATTCCTGATTCGATAAATCCGGATTGGATTAAAAAAATTGAAGTTTTAAAAAGTAAGGAGCAAAAATATATCTATGGAAATGGCAATGGAGTTATTATAATTTATCCCAAGAAAAAATATTTCGAACAGATTAGTTCTTTACTTAAAACAACACCGAAGAATCAAGAACAAATTGACAAACAGACATTGGATAGTATATATAAAAAGTCCTAAACAGATGATTTGATTTACAATTATCAAGCGGGTAGAAATTCATTGAACCAAACAAGCAGACTAAAAACCTCACTCCCGCACTTTTAAAAAAAACAAATTCAAAAAAAAGCCGAAAATCATTGTGATTTTCGGCTTTATAGTATGTTGTATTAGATTTTTACTCTTCAATAAAATTAATCTCATAAGTAACCTCGGCAAAGGCTCTAAACATTTTGAAAACACCACAGTATCTGCTTTCTGAAAGCGATACACATTTGGTCAATTTTTTTTCATTTAGCCCTTTACCTTTAAAGTTGTAAATAACGTGTACTTTGTTAAAGTACTTAGGGTGTTCATCGGTCATTTCTGCATCAACATCGACGGTAAAATCGCTTACGTCAACATCTATTTTCATTTTTTTCATCAATGAAGCAACATCAAGCGCGGTACAACCTGCCAAAGCTAGCAACATCATAGGTTTAGGTTGGTAACCATAACCGATACCACCAAATTTTTCTTCTGATTCTATATGGATTGGCTCATCTTGCCCTGCTGTGTATGCATCAAATTGCATACCGCGTTTCCAAACTAATTTTGTATGTTCCATTCAAATATTTTTTTTAATTATGAATTGCAAAATTACAAAAAATAATAGATAACGCCGAAACGCATTTCTTTCATCTTAACATCAATATTTTCGACCTCTATTCCGTCCTTGATAATGTTTGATAATCCGTAGTAAAAATTGAAATTCCAAGTATTATAACCCACAGATGCCGTAAATCCGAATTGCCACGGATTGATAATCTGAATGTCCTTATACGTTATATCTACATTATTACTGACAAAATTTGAAGAAGTATCAAAAACATAAGAAGTGGTAATTCCGGTATATAATCGCCAAAATTTGTATTGCGTAGGAGTACTGCCTCGCCATCTGATTTCAAAAGGAATATCTATTTTACTGACTGAGAATGAATTACGTTGAAAATTTTCATTCCCCAATATTTTATAAACGACTTTGCCGGTTTCTTCATCAATACTGATTCGTAAGTTTTGAAAATAAGCATCGTGTCCGTAACCAACACCTAATGCAAAACCAAAATTGCGTTGTTCGTTAATGGGAATGTCACGCACATATCCAAATTTTATTGAATTAGAAAAACCGTTTTGTTTTAATCCGCCGGGCAAATTGCGCAATGCAATATACGAAATGCCAAAATATAATTGATCTTCTAAATAATATGGATCGGGTTTGTATAGCGAGTCCACCGGAACATTTTGTTGCGAAAATGCCGAAAAACTAAGCCAAAACAAGGTAAAAAAAGCAAAATGCCTCATAAAAATAATATTTGTCCGTTAATTGATAACAAATGTACGCAATTTTTATTATTTTCGTTATTTAAAGTTAAAACTAAATTTTCCTTATGAAATATAAAAGAATTCTTCTTAAACTTAGTGGCGAATCGCTAATGGGTAATAAAGATTATGGTATAGACCCCGATAAAGTACAAAGTTTTGTCAACGAGATTAAAACGATTTATGACAAAGGTGTAGAAATTGGTATTGTTATCGGTGGTGGTAATATTTTTAGAGGTTTATCCGAAGCCGGACAAGCAATGGATCGTACACAAGGCGATTTTATGGGTATGTTGGCAACGGTTATCAACGGAATGGCTTTGCAAAGCGTACTGATTAATAATCATATTCCGGTTGCATTGGTAAGTGGTCTTAAAATTGACAAAGTTGCCGATGAAGTCAATCCGCTTCGTGCCAAGCAAAATCTGTCTGACAAAAAGATAGTTATTTTTAGCGGTGGTACGGGCAATCCGTTTTTTACTACGGATACCGGTGCAGTGTTGCGTGCCTTAGAAATTAATGCTGACGCTATATTAAAGGGAACTCGCGTTGACGGCATCTATGACAAAGACCCCGAAAAATATAATGATGCGATTAAATATGATACTATCTCATACGAGGAAACCCTGCAAAAAGAACTTAAAATAATGGATAGCACCGCCTTTGCTCTTGCCAAAGATAATCAACTACCCATTATTGTTTTTGATATGAATACCGAAGGCAATCTGCTTAAAGTTGTACAAGGCGACGGTATTGGTACGGTGGTGCAATAAATGAATTAGCTAATTTTCGGAACAATTTTTGCTGCAAATACAGAAAAATATCAGCTATGAAAAAATTAAGTATTATCATTATCTTTTTGACAATTGGTAGTGTATTTGCACAAGAAAAAAACAATAATTTTCAGACAAAACAATCTATAAATGTATATGTTAGTCCTTTTAGTTCTGTTTCATTTATGAAAAGTGGCGTAGTATGCGATTGCGGACAAGATTCTAAGGAACATTTTGTTTTTGGCGGATTTTACAAAAGAAAATTTGATACGCATTTTTCTTATGAAATCGGAGTGGAATACACACATCATTTGGTCGAGTTTAATTGGTATCCGGACGGCACTACACATACCGCTACCGACAACATTGACTTTGTTAGCATTCCTGCAAAAATAAACTACGAATTTTCAGACTACTTTTTTGTTCAAGGCGGTTTACTTTTCGATTATCAAACAAATGAGACGGAACACTATCGCAATCAATCCGGACTTGGATTTGAATTTGGACTTGGTTTACAATATGAGTTTCAAAAATTTAGAATTTTTGCCAAACCTAATTACAAAAGACACGCATTACTTTCCGCTTATCGTACAGGAAATGACAGAATAGTTGAATTGGGTGTTCAGTTTGGTATAGGTTATTCACTATAACAATACAAGCACCTATTTATAAATTGATTTTATTAAATTTTACGATTTTGTGACAAATGATTGTAAATCAACAGATTATTTTTAGTATCTTTCATTACCTAAAATAATCGTTATGCGTACTTCAAAATTAATCACCTCAATATTGTTTGTGTTTTTAGGATTTAATCTATTTGGACAATCCCTAAACTACAAACAAATGATGTACAATAAAGAGAATAATTTCTTTGATATTGTAGCACAACAAAGACAGTATTTTACTGATTTAAGAACAAATGGTCAGTGGACTCGTAAAGAGCAAAAGGCTTATAAACAGTTTGAACGCTGGGCGTATATCCTAAAAGACAGGATCAATTTCGATGGTTCCTTTCCGAGCGAAAACCAAATGATGTCAAAAGATGCATTTATTAATCTTTTACTAAACAACGAACAACAACGTTCTACACAATTTGCTTGGATAAATGTAGGTCCAAGTAGTAACGTAAATATGAACGGATACAATGCTTATCCGGGAATGGGACGAATAAATGTTGTAGCTGTTGACCCAAATAACCAAAACACAATGTATGCCGGCGCTGCAACCGGCGGAGTTTGGAAAACAAGCAATGGCGGAAGTACTTGGAC
>CAZSBI010000113.1:0-4355 GCA_964604735.1 uncultured Flavobacteriaceae bacterium
CTCGTTCCTTTTCCCTTCTTTTGGACTTCAAAAAACCACCTCATCGGCGGCTTTATCCGAAACGGATTCGTTACCAAGTAATTCGATAAGTGTCTGATAGTCTTGCAAAACTGTTTTGCGTTTATTGCCTTCATTTATTTCTGACAATTCGGCTTTTAAGACAGTCGGGGTGTAAGTATTTTGCAGTAATTCGACTACCGCTTCTTTGCCTAAAATAAGGTTTACCAACGAAAAATAAGGGATTTTGACCAGATGTTTACCTATTTCGTATTGCCATTGCTGTGTTTTATAAACAACCACTTGTGGCACTTTAAACAAGGCTGTTTCTAGGGTTGCCGTGCCAGAGGTAACTATGGCGCTATGGGCATTTTGCAACAAATCGTAGGTGTGATCAAAAATGATTGGCAATTCTTTTCCTTGTAAAAAAACATCGTAATCTTTGGCGGTTAATCCGGGCGCTCCTGACAAAACAAATTGATAATCGGGGAATGCATCTACTACTGATAACATTGTAGGCAAAGTCATTTTTAATTCTTGCAAACGACTACCGGGCAGTAAGGCTATGATGGGTTTATTGCTTAAATTAAATTTAGACAAAAAAGCATTGCGTCCCAAGCCTTTATGGTTTTGCACGGCATCGACAACCGGATTGCCTACATAATTAGCTTTGATATTGTGTTTGTTGTAAAAAGCAATTTCAAAAGGCAAAATAACCAGCAACTTATCAATATATTTTCTGATTATTTTGACCCGCCCTTCTTTCCAAGCCCAAAGTTTCGGCGAGATATAATATACTGTTTTAAAACCTTTTTTCTTGGCAAATTTTGCCATTTTCAGATTAAAACCCGGATAATCGACTAAAATTACGACATCGGGATTAAATTGTAAGATTGCTTTTTTAGCCACTTTAAAATTATTGAAAATACTAGGCAGATTTTTGACTACATCAACGACACCCATAAAAGCCATCTTTTTATAATGTATAATTGGCGTAATTTTAGTGGCTTTTTGCATTAAATCGCCACCCAAAAAAGCGAATGTTGCCTTGTCGTCTTTTTTTTTGATTGCCTTAATCAGATTTGAAGCGTGCAAATCGCCTGAGGCTTCGCCTGCTATAATAAAGTATTTCATTGTTGTTAGTTTCTATTATTGCTCTCTCCTATTTTTTAGCTTATTTTTTCAATACTATTCTAAAAACAGTTCCCTCATCTTTTTTTGAGGATTTGACAAATATTTTGCCGTCGTGATACTGTTCAATGATACGTTTTACCAGTGATAAACCCAATCCCCAGCCACGTTTTTTGGTGGTAAATCCGGGCTTAAAAACCTCTTTAAATTTAGAAGCGGGAATACCTTTTCCGGTATCTGCAACATCGACAAAAACCGATTTTTTGCTCTCAGTAATTGTGATACTTACTTTACCTTTGCCGTCCATGGCATCAATAGCGTTTTTGACTAAATTCTCAATAACCCACGAATATAATTGCGGATTGATTTTTGCCGAAACATTATGGGGTATTACCTTTTGAAATTGCACCAAATTAGAGCTTCGCGCTTTAAGATAAGAGATGCTTTTTTGGGTTTCTTCGGAAATATTCAAAGTTTCTAATACCGGCGTTGAACCTATTTTTGAAAATCGTTGTGAAATAACAGTTAATCGTTGTACATCTTTTTCGAGTTCTTCTACGGGAACAGACAAATTTTCTTCGGTTTTAAGCATTTCAATCCAACCCATTAGCGAACTAAGCGGTGTGCCAATTTGATGTGCCGTTTCTTTGGCAATTCCTGTCCATAATTTATTGTCATCTGATATCTTTCCGGTTTTATAATACTGAAAAATAGTAGCCAAAAACAAGAGAAATATAAGTGTCAACACAAAAGGAAAATATTGTAATCTGTTCAGCAACAATGAATTACCATAATATAATTTTAAATCGCCACCCGCTGACAAATCCATAATATGTATGGGCGGATTGTATTGGGCAAATGCTTTTGACATTTGAAGAAGTTTTTGCTCATCAACTGTATTAATATTTCCTGTATCGTGGATTATACTATCTTGCTTGATAATTATTATCGGGATAGTTTTATTACTCGAAATGATACTTGTGAGCAGTGGCAAATCTTCATCTTTTACATCGGGTTGTGACAGTTTTTGTATTGCGGCAGAAAGCACTTCCATTTTGGTGCGTTCTTCGCGCTTAAATTCTTTTAAAAACAAATTGGTATTCCACAAAATCATCAACAAAACCAGTAGCGTTGAGCTGATAAAAATTAGGCGGCTATATTTTGAAAAGAATTCTGACATACTATTCTACTGTTACTGATTTTGCCAAATTACGAGGTTGATCAACATTGCAACCACGATATACGGCGATATAATAAGATAATAATTGCAAGGGAATTGTTGTTAATAAGGGACTAAAAGCCTCTACGGTTTGCGGTATTTCAATCACGTGATCTGCCAGTGCTTTTACCTGCTCATCGCCCTCGGTTACAATGGCTATAATTTTACCTTTTCTCGATTTAATTTCTTGAATATTGCTTACAATTTTTTCGTATTGACCTTTTTTAGTTGCAATTACGACAACAGGCATATTTTCGTCAATCAATGCAATAGGACCGTGTTTCATTTCGGCTGCCGGATAGCCTTCTGCATGGATATATGAAATTTCTTTCAATTTAAGCGCACCTTCGAGGGCAACCGGAAAATTAAATCCGCGTCCTAAATACAAGAAATTGGAAGCTTCTTTATAAAAATGCGCAATTTGTTGGACATACAAATCCGATTCTAATGTTTTTTCGATTTTAGCCGGAATATTCTCTAATTCAGACAGATACATATTGTAATCGGTGTTAGAAATCGTTCCTTTTTCTTTTGCCACTTTAAGTGCCGACATAGCCATTACCGTTACTTGCGTCGTAAAAGCTTTGGTTGACGCTACACCAATTTCGGGACCTGCATGTGTGTAAGTACCCGAGTCAGATTCGCGCGGAATAGACGAGCCTACCACATTACATATAGCATAAATAAATGCACCCTTTTGTTTAGCTAATTTAATGGCAGCCAAGGTATCTGCGGTCTCTCCGGACTGTGAAATAGGCATTACAATATCATTTTCTTTGATAATCGGATTGCGATATCTAAATTCTGAACTATACTCTACCTCTACCGGAATACGCGCTAACTCTTCAAACAAATACTCGCCCACCAATCCGGCATGCCACGAAGTACCTGCACCAATCATTATGATACGGTCGGCATTGATAAATTTGGATAAATAGTTTTCGATACCCGATAATTTTATCATGTTTTTGTCTGCCAATACTCGTCCGCGCATTGTATCACGAATAACTTCGGGTTGTTCATAAATTTCTTTCAACATAAAATGATCGTAACCTCCTTTTTCAATTTGGTCAAGACTCATTTGCAATTCTTGAATATATGGAACAATGATTGAGTCGTCATTGATATTTCTAATTTCAGGTTCTTGATTACGTTTGATAATTGCCATTTGTTCATCTTCGAGATACATGGCATTTTTGGTAAATTCGATAAATGGTGTTGCATCCGAAGCAATAAAATATTCGTTATCACCAACGCCGATAGCCAAGGGGCTCCCTAAGCGTGCCATAACAATTTCGTTCGGATTATTTTTGTCAAAAACAACTATTGCATAAGCGCCAACTACTTGGTTTAGTGCTATTTGCACAGCTTTTCCCAGCTTAACTTTTTCATTAATCATTACATCTTCAATCAAATTGACCAATACTTCGGTATCAGTATCACTTTCAAAAGTATAGCCTCTTTCGATTAATGTTTTTTTGATAGCATCATAATTTTCGATGATACCATTATGCACAATTACCAAATTTCCTGACTTTGACACATGTGGGTGCGCATTGACGTCGTTAGGTTCGCCATGGGTTGCCCAACGTGTGTGCCCTAAACCAATTGTACCTGCTTTTTCATCTTCTGTTATAAATAAATCTTCTAATCCTTTTACTTTTCCTTTGGTTTTTTTGAAAAGTAAATCCTTGTGATACAATGCCAATCCGGCGCTGTCATATCCGCGATATTCCAATCTTTTTAAGCCGTTAATGATGATAGGGAAAGCATCTCTGCTACCGATATAACCTACAATTCCACACATAATATTAATTATTTTTGAATATTTTCTATTTTTTGAGACAATTCAAATACTTTTCTAAAAAGTCTTTCTTCTACTTTATCAAAATCTATGTTTCGTCGTTTTGTAACAACTTTTGCCACTTCTAAGGCTTTGTCGTAACGATAATTTACATGATTTTTATTGCCCCACTTAAACGAAGGAAAGAATTTAGGTTGATAGCCA
>CAZSBI010000114.1:0-4603 GCA_964604735.1 uncultured Flavobacteriaceae bacterium
AAATAAAGTAGAATTATGTCCAAATCCGTGAGGTAAATAAACTGAATCATGTCTGATTCGTTCCGTAACACGAACTTTTAAACTAAATGAGCTGATTTTTCCTTTTGGATTTTGCAACCAAACTTCTTGTCCATTATCAACGCCAAATATTTTAGCCACTTTTGGATTAACCCAAAGTGCCGGTTCATTTTTCAAATCAAATAAATGTGGCGTATTAATTGTTCTGCCAAAAGTATGCATTGGCAAACGACCATAAATCAAACGTAAATAGCCTGCGGGCACTTCGCCATGATCTTTATAAACAGGAAGCGGATCATATCCCCAACCATCTAAATCGGTTGAGTATAACTCAATTTTTCCTGTATTGGTATTAAACCAATATTCTTCGTCTTCATTTAGATACATTGGTGTTTTACGGGGGAAATGTTTTACGCCAATACGTTTCATTTCTTCCATAGAACTACCAACTTGTTTAAGTTGCCAGTCGAGTACTTCTTCAAAATCTTCCCATTCGTAAAAATCTTTTAATCCTAAACGAACACCAATTTCTCTGGCAATCCACCAACCCGGTTTGGTTTCCCATTTAGGTTTTACAGCAGGGTAACGCAAAGCAATATTTGGTTGACGGTGATGCGATGTTCTTATGTGGTCTAATCTTTCTAAATAAGTTGCTTCGGGCAAAATTACATCGGCATAACCGGTAATTTCACTTGGCATAGTATCTACCACTACCACCAAATCTTGATTTTGCAAAGCACGTCTTACTTTATCTTCGGGCGGAATAGATTGCAACGGATTGGTTGCTGTAATCATCATTCCTTTAACTTTGTATGGACCTTTATATGATGGTAATGCATGATCAATCAATTCGTTAGTAATACCCATAATAGCCAATTTGTGTTTTTCTTTCGAAATATTTTTCCATGACCATTTGGGTTTAGGGAATGGCGGATGAGATTCTTTGGGTAATTTCATTTTTTCAGGAAAGTAAAATCCGCCTTCTCGTCCCCAAGAGCCTAAAATTGCATTTAATATAGCAATAGCTCTAGTGCGTTGTGTATCGTCGCCATACCATGCAGTATGACGTCCGGGGTGAATTATAACTCGTGGCGAAGCACCTCCCATCATACGGGCTGTCTTATAAATATCACCTGCCGGAATAGTTGTTATGCTTTCTGCCCATTCGGGTGTGTATTTTTGAACGTGGTCTTTTAACATGTCAAAACCATAGGTGTATTTTTCGACATAATCTTTGTCGTATAAACCTTCATTGATTATCACATTCATCCATGCCAACAACAAAGCCATATCAGTAGCAGGTTTAATTGGCAACCATTTGGTTGAGTGTGAGGCCATGGTTGAAAAACGTGGGTCAACGGTAATGATCGTACCTCCTTTATCAATCAAGGCAGACACTTCTTGCACATGACCATTGTGCATATTTTCGCCTATATGATTTCCTATCAATACCAAGCATTCGGTATTGCGTACATCAGTCGGCTCTGGTGAAGCTAATCCGGCACCATAAGTTGCAATAAATCCTGCTTCACGCGTAATTAAACACTGCGCTCCGGCAGGTTCTCCCATGGTGTCTGAGCCCCAAGCCTTGAACAAATGTTCAAAATGCGGACCGGTTTTACCATGAAATAATAAAGCCATACTCTCTTTACCATATTTCTTTTCGATGTTTTTCATACCTTTGACAATTACGTCAAAAGCTTCGTCCCATGTTGCTTTACGGAACTCTTGTTTACCATCTTCTCTTTTAACACGGATAAGTGGTGTTTTTAGACGATCTTCGTCATAATACATACCTAATCCACCGGTACCACGCGGACATAATCGTCCGTTACTGTGTGGGTCTTGGTCGTTCCCTATAATTTTTTTGATTTTACCTTCTTTATCGGTATAGGTCCAGCCTGCACAATTCCAAAAACACACTTCACAAATGGTCGGTGTTTTGGTTGCCTCATTTTCCAATAAATGTTCAGTTTTTTCTTCTCCAAGAATACTGCCCATAATACTGGCAAGTGGTGGCGTCATCGCTAAGCCGGCTGTTGCCGTACCCGAAATTTTGATAAAATCTCTACGATTTAGTTTGCTCATAATAATATATATGTGATTATTAATTTGCTTCAAAAATACTAAGTCAGTTTACTTTAAAATGTGACGAAATACACATTTTTAAAACAAAATGATGCTTTCCAAATAAAATATGCTTATATATGACTATTGTCACTTTTGCAATAAAAGTATCATGGTATTAAATATCTTTCTAAATTTATATGATGTTATATAGAATTATTACAAATAATGCATTTTTTATGTTTTTTTTTTGATATTTATTGATAAAGTTTTTTTATCATTAAACAAGTGGAGAAAAAACATGTATCAATTCATCATTATTGTTATTTCTTGTTTTTTTTAGCTTAAAATCATATCTTACATATTAAATTATAAATAATTTTGACATACCATTTGAAAAGTATATCTTTGAATTTTATGATTGAGAATTACTAATTATGCTAAAAAATGTATCTTTAAAACCTTATAATTCATTCGGAATTGATGTAAAAGCAGATTGGTTAGCCGAAATTTCTTCCGAAGAGCAACTGCTTACCATTATTGACGACCTGCCAAATATGAAAAAACTCATTTTAGGAGGCGGTAGTAACGTGCTTTTTCTCAATGATTTTGACGGAATTGTTTTGCTAAACAAAATCAAAGGAATCAAGATTGTTTCAGAAGATGAAAATCAAGTGACAATTGCTGTAAAAGGAGGTGAAAATTGGCACGAATTGGTAATGTGGGCAGTCGAGAGAGGATATGGCGGCATCGAAAATTTGGCATTAATTCCCGGTAATGCAGGCACGGCGCCTATACAAAACATTGGCGCTTACGGTGTTGAAGTGAAAGATGTTATCAAAGAAGTGCATACCATTAATATAAAAACTTGCGAACCGAAAATATTTTCAAACGACGAATGTCATTTTGCTTACAGACAATCTATTTTTAAATTAGCCGAGAATAAAAACAAATATTTTATCAATAAAATAGTTATACAATTACAAAAAAAAGCATATCAGCCCAATTTGAATTACGGCGCCATTAAAACTGTTCTGAAAGAAAAAAAAATACTGTCGCCTACTGTAAAACAAATAGCAGAGGCAATTATCAGCATAAGAGAATCTAAGTTGCCCGACCCAAAAAAAATTGGTAATGCCGGTAGTTTTTTTAAAAATCCGGTAATTGATAAGGCGCTCTTTGAGAAATTGCTTAAAACATATCCTCAAATGCCTTATTATATTTTGTCAGAGAATGAAATAAAAATTCCGGCGGGCTGGCTAATAGACAATGCCGGTTTTAAAGGCAAACGTTTTGGCAATGTAGGCGTTCACGACAAACAGGCTTTGGTTTTGGTCAATTTTGGCAAAGGAACAGGTATGGATATCAAGAATTTGTCAGACAAAATAAGACAAAGTATTCAAAATCAGTATAATATAGCTTTACAACCCGAAGTAAATTTTATTTAGTTTATGTATCACAAGCCCAAAGTTTCTATTATTATTCCTTGTTATAATTCTGAAAAATATTTGGAAAGAGCGGTTGACTCTGCCTTAAATCAATCTTTAATCGAAATTGAAATAATATTGATTGACGATGGCTCTTCGGACAAAACGCCTACCCTATTGCAACATTACAAAATGGCAGATAACCGGGTTCATGTTTTTACACATGCCAAAAATAAGGGTTTAGGCGCAGCCAGAAACACTGCCGTTGACAATGCCACAGGAGAGTATCTGTTTTTTTTGGACAGCGACGACTATATGCACAACAATGCTTTAGAAGTGATGTATGAAAAAAGCAAGACGGAAAAATTAGACATCTTACAAGTGCAACATACTGTACATCAGGATAATACAACAAAAATTTACCCGCAAGATTTAGTGCCTTTTTCTAAGCCTGTTACAGGAATTGAATATTTTAATGAAGGTATAAAAATTGAACCGAAAGCTTGTGCAAAACTCTGGAATACTTCCTTTTTTAAAGAAAATAAATTACGTTTTTCTGAGGGATATTACGAAGATACCGCCCTAGTGTTTTATGCTTTTTCTATAGCAAAACGTGTTAATAATAGTTTGTTTTCTGCATACCATTATATTATTAGAGATGATTCTATTTCAAACGGAGGTTTTACCAAAAAACATATTGAAGATTTTAAAAATAGTATTGTTAATTTACAATCATTGTTTATGAATACTGATATTTCTGGTAAAACATCAAGCTTTTCGGCTTCATTTGCACTTTATTTGGTAAACCTGAGCTCTATGGTGCTACAAACAGACGATATTCGTTTACAAAAAGAAATACAGAAATTTGTTAATCAAATGTCTTCAAAATACAGACATTATATAGTATCAAATGATCATTTGTTTGTATTAAAACGGTATTTTATTGGATTCAGTCCTTATTTGTATGCTAAATTGAAAAAGAGAATGGGAAGATGATTATTTTTCTACAACATTTCTTTTATTTCGTATAAAAATTGCACCCTCGGTATTATTTTATGGTCAATATCGCTTAAATTATCGGGGTCAAAATG
>CAZSBI010000115.1:0-3197 GCA_964604735.1 uncultured Flavobacteriaceae bacterium
CAATGATATTTTACTACTCGATGAGCCTACAAATCACTTAGATATTGAAAGTATTTTGTGGTTCGAAAACTTTTTGAAAAATTTTAAAGGAATCTTGATGTTGGTTTCTCACGACCAAATGTTTTTAGACAATGTAACCAATCGCACCATCGAGTTGACGCCTACTAAAACCTATGATTTTCCAAAACCATATTCCGAATTTATGAAAATAAAAGCCGAATTGCTCGAAAAGCAACAACAATCGGCAAAGAATCAGGAAAAAGAAATAAAAGAAACCGAGAAATTAATCGAAAAGTTTAGATATAAAGCCACCAAAGCAAGTTTTGCCCAATCCTTGATCAAAAAGCTTGATAAAATGGAACGTATTGAAGTAGATGAAGTTGATAACAAGACAATGAATTTAAGTTTTCCGGTAGCGCGTCCTTCGGGAAAAATAGTGTTTGAAATAGAACATTTAAACAAAAATTATGGCGATAAAGAGGTGTTAAAAGATATTAATCTGATTATCACCAAAGGCGAAAAATTAGCTTTTGTAGGTCAAAACGGTACAGGTAAAACGACTTTGGCAAAAGTGCTGGTTGGTGAGTTGGAATACAGCGGAAAATTACATATCGGTCATCATGTAAATATTGGATATTTTGCTCAGAATCAATCAGATTATCTCAATCCGAATTTGACGGTATTAGAAACCATTGAACAAGCCTCTGATGATAGCAACCGTACTAAAGTTCGCGATATTTTAGGAGCATTTTTGTTTTCCGGAGACGAAGTGCATAAAAAGGTGCAAGTGCTTTCGGGAGGCGAGCGCAATCGTTTGGCTTTGGCTGTTATGATGCTCAAACCTTTTAATGTGTTGATAATGGATGAGCCCACAAATCACCTCGATATACATTCTAAAAAAGTGTTGCGCGAGGCGCTTAATACCTTTGACGGTACCTTGATTGTTGTTTCACACGATAGACATTTTTTGCAAGAACTCAGCGAAAAAACCATCGAATTTAAAGACAAAAATATTAAAGTTCATTTAGGTGATATTGACTATTTTTTACAAGAAAAGCAAGCAGAGAATTTTAGAGAAATAGAAAAGAAGAAAGAAGAAAAAACAGTAGCGGAAAGCAAATCATCGCGAAAGCAATCCAATAGTTATGAGCAACGCAAAGCCGATAGAAAACGCGAAAAACAATTGAAAAACAGATTGCAGAAAGTCGAAAAACAGATTGAAGAACAAGAAGCTTTGATACAAGCCATGGAAGCAGAATTATCTTCGCCTGCACCGCCCACAGATACCGATTTCTTTAATAAATACAATGATGCCAAACAACAATTAGATGTATTAATGGAGGAATGGGAAGCGATTCATTTACAACTTGATGAATTTGATGTTTGATTGAAAGGATATTTATTTTTTCAACCAATGTAGCCTTGACTTTGTTAAATACATACCGACCCCGAAGAGCATGTTCCAAAGGATTTCGGAAGGTCACACGTTAGTAAAAAATAGATTGTTAATAAGATACCTTAATAAAGAGCCTGTTCTAAAGCTAACTCAGTCATCAACATCCGTCATTACTTCAAACTTTCCAACACTTTTTTTAAGTCACTTACTTCGTAAGGAATTGCAATAATTTCATTTTTCTTATTAACAATAAAAAAGGTCGGGGTGCTTTGCAGTTGGTATAATTTAACTATCGGATTGTCCCATTTTTCGAGTTTAATGCCGTGAATAAATTCCGGATAATATTGATGTTCATCAACCCAAGGGCTTCGTTCACTTTCTAAACCGATTGCTACAATATTAAAATCTTTACGATTTTTCATGATTTCCTGTATCTTAGGCATTGCTCTTAAACAATGTGGACAGGTCGAACTCCAAAAAACAAGCAGTGTATATTTTTTATTTTTTGTAATATCGTAAAGCTTGTATGATTTTTTTAGATCTTTAAAAGTAAAATCGGGGGCTTTTTCGCCAATTAACAAACCTATTTCTCTCAAAATATTTTCAACGTTTATCATTTTTTGATACTTTTCAGGCATCTTTTTGATATACTTATTGATTAATATTTTGCTGACACGTCCATCGGTATTGACAAATGAAGTTGTTAAGGACATAATAACATTATTGCGATAATTTTCGTCTGTAATTTTAGGCAAAATGCTTTCGATACGTTGTAAAAATTTCAAATGACTTGTCTTAGGCATCACAGGGGTATTCATATTGATAACATAATCATTGATTTTTCTGATGATGACATTTGAATGTTGTAAGTCTTTGTCATTGAAATTGATATTTTCAAAATAATGTGCCTTTTTATCGGCAAAATATTCTTTTTTGTTGCCTATGCTGTCAGGATAATCTTCGCGCATTGCTTTGATATATTTGTTTGCCAATAGATTATTAGAATCTTTTTCAAACTTGTTTTGTACGCTGTCTAATTCCTTTTTGAGTTGGTAATAACGCGAAAAATCTTTTTTATCAATAGTTTCTTTGGCTATTTTCCTTTCGATTGCATTAAGTGCGCTTGTGTAATAATTGCGGTTGATAACGTAGGGTAGGTAGTAGGTGTTTTCTTTGGATTTTAACAAGTCGATGCGATTGTTTTCTTCCGGATAAATTTTAAGAGAAACATCTTCGTTGTTGTATAAGAAATACACCAAATTATTTGGATCGGCATCATACATTAACATATATACGCCCGGTTTTTGTTTTGTCATATCAAAGATAAAATTCCCGTCTTTATCGGGTTTTTTATTGTCGATATAGCTTTGTTTTACATCTTTTAGCTTATACAAAACTAAAAATGGATATTTGTCGGCAGGTTCTAATTTGATGCTTAGCTTTTGTGCCGAAATATTTAAGCCGTTTAGTATAATAATCAGTAGTAAAATAACTTTTTTCATCTGTATGATTTTTTATTTTTATTTGTTGTCGTTGTATCTGACAGCAAAATTACAAATACTATACCGTTTTATAATTATTTATCGATAATTATTTACACTTGATACATTTTTTCGCGTTGTTCGGCTATTTTTTTGTCGTTTAAGTATTCGTCAAATGTTAGTAATTTATCGATAGTTCCATTGGGTGTAATTTCGATAACTCTATCGGCAACCGATTGTGCAAAAGCGTGGTCACGGGTAGTAAATATGATAGTTCCCGGAAAATTTATCAAGGCGTTGTTTAGTGCTTGAATCGATTC
>CAZSBI010000116.1:0-4361 GCA_964604735.1 uncultured Flavobacteriaceae bacterium
ATCTGCCTATGGCATAAATGCCGTAAATAGCTTGAAATGCAACAAAAACAGTAGTAATTGCTATGGTTTTGCTATTGTTTGTAAGTAATTTTTTTTGCTGTCTAAAAAACAAACCCAATAAAAACAGCATAGGAATGAGCAAATAAATCCACGTACGCGCAAAAGGAACAACACGATGTGCCAGCAAAATAAATGGCGTTATAGCAATGCTAAAAACAGCAAATTGCAAGCTCGTATTCTGTTTGTTTTTTCGTATTTTTATCAACAGTAAAACAAAAATCGGGAGGCTTATATATACGGGTAAATAGGTCAGAAACAGGCTGGTATCATTAAAATGATGAGGCATATTTGCCAAAACATATCTGAGATTTATGCTTTTTACATATCTATTGCCTGTTACGGCATCAATTCCCGATGTCATAAACACAGGCATATACAGCGCAATAACAAATATGCTCGTTGCAATGCCCGAAATGATGAGTTTTTTAAATCGGTCAATAGCTTTGTTTTGTACAAAAACAATGGCTAAAAATAGTAGAGTAGAGGCGTAGGGATACAAAAATGACGGCATAGTATAAAAACCGAAAACGCCTGCGGTGCTTATTAAAATCAAGTATTTTGTAATGCTTTCTTGCTCATTTTTTTGGATTATCCGAATTGCGGCATAAAAAACCGGCAAGTAGAATAATACAATTAATGTATAACCACGCGCCACATATCCGTAGTAAAGCATTGGGAAACTAAATGAAAAAACACTGCTGAAAATTAATGCAATTTTGCTGTCGAAAAGTTTGGCAAAAACGATAAAAAATACAAGAATACTTGTGATATTGACCAAAAAATTAGGCAATCGCAGGTTAATTGTTCTTCCAAATGGAAAATGATAAGTGATATTGCTTAATAAAGAATGTAAAATATGATTATTTGGCGCCGGATAATGACTTGCCGATACAGCAAAACCTTTGTTGGTAAAATTGAAAAATGTCCACGCTTCGTCCACAAAAATAGGAAATTTCACAAGTAAAATCAGTTTGATAATTATGTTTGCAAATAGCAATAAATACAGTAGCAGACGTTCTGTTTTTGATAAATTTTTTAACAGTTGAAAACTACTTCGGATAAAATATGAAAGCGTTCGAAAAATCAAGACGGATTATTTTATTGATGAAGAAATGAATTGGTGGTAATCACGAATATAATCTTCTTCTGAAAAAACATCGGAATTGATAACCATACAGACGCTTCCTTGCGAAAACTCTTGCAATTCTCGCCAAATACCGGGGGGAATTAATAAACCTTTGTCAGGACGATTGAGCAGGATTGATTTTTTGTTTGTTCCATCATCAATAATCACTTCAAAACTACCGCTTACGGCAATCAAAAACTCTGATTGTGCCTTATGCGAATGACCGCCACGATAAGCCCCCGCAGGTACATTGTACAAGTAATATACGCGTTGCATTTCAAAGGGCAAAATGCTATTTTCTATGACAGCCAAATTGCCACGATGATCTTGAATTTTGGGTATTTCGATAAGTGTACAGTCTGATAAATTTGCCATAAACAACGATTTTAGGCTTCAAATTTACAGTATTTTTTTGAATCCGAAACAATAAACGATTGACTTGCCATTATTCGTATCGCAAAGCTTGTATCGGATCTAATTTTGAAGCCTTATATGCCGGATAAAGTCCTGATATAAAGGCAACTATAAAAATAACCACAGTTGCCATAGCAATAGCGTTCCAAGGCATGGCAAATGGCATGTCCATTTGTGCTGAAACGCCTAATCCGATGAGCAGACCTAATGCTATTCCGACCAATCCACCTAAAAAAGTAATAACTAAGGTCTCGACAAAAAACTGAATCATTATTAAAGAACTGTTGGCGCCAATAGCTTTTCTAACGCCAATTTCTCGTGTACGTTCGGTAACAGACACCAACATAATATTCATCAAAGCAATAGATGAACCAAGTATGGTAATCAATCCGATGATAAAAGCTAAAATATTTAGACTACTACTGACACTTTTAAGTTCTCCTTCGAGTTTGTCGCTTCGGGTAATACCAAAATTATTGTCTTCGGAAGGTTTTAGTTTACGAATATTTCGCATTAATGAAATTGCTTTTCCAATTTGATAATCATAAGATTTTTTATCTGCAACAGCTACATCAATACTGTAATTCGATGCCGATTTAGAAAAAATACTTCGAGCTAAATTCAACGGAATAAATATTTTATTGTTTTGGCTGCCTGTAAAATCAGATTGCTTCGATTTTAAAGTGCCTATAATTTTAAATCGGTTACCACTAACAATAATTTCTTTGCCAATGGGATTGACATTCGGGAACAAATCGCTTTCCAAATCTTTTCCGATAATGGCAAAATATTTATTGTCGATAATATCTTTTGTAGAAAAATCCTTACCATTTAATATTTCATAAGCATTTACGCGGGTATAATTTTCATCAATACCAAAAATGCGATATTTAGGATCGGTTTTTTGTTTGTTATTTTTGATTTCGACATCTCTTGCGGCAAAAAACGAAATAGAAACTTCGGCATTATCTGCATTGTATCTGTTTTTAAAATTGTAGGCGTCGCGATAGGTAATTTTCGGATTGATTTTATAATATTTGTGACCACCGGGCTTGTTTTTCATAAACTGATTTTCGTATCGCTTAAAAGTAAATTTATTTGAGCCCATACTTTGCAAACTCGACGAAAAGCTACTCTCAATACCCTTTACAACCGTCAATGTACCCACCAAAGCCATAATTCCCAGCGCAATAATGAGCAAGGTGATGATTGCCCTAAGTAATTGCGACCTGATCGACTCAAAAGCAATGTTGATATTATCATTGATGATTTTCCACATAATTAATTGATATTTAATTTTTTATCTTGAAATATGCTCTGTATCGAATAAAAAAAATCTTTAAATACAAACTTATAATAAATTACGATTGAAATCGTTTATTATTACAAATAAATTTAATATTTTTACGCAAATTTTAAAACAAGCAGTATTATGAAAAAGATTTTAATAATAGGATTCGCCATTAGTTTACTATTAAGCTCTTGTGTCAGCAAGAAAAAATATGAAATGCTAAAAAAAGGAAAAGCCGAAACAGAGCAGTATTTGAGAGAATATAAAGACAAATATTACAAATGTAATTTAGATAAAGAAAAATATCAAACACGCTTAGAAGCTCTAAATGAAAATAATAAAACCTTGCAAGATGCGCTTGATAAATGTGTAAACTTGAACCAACAAGGTGATGTAAACATCAGTAAATTGTTAGAAGAAATTAATAAATCGAACAAATATATTAAGATGTTAATCATCGAAAACAAGAAAAAAGACTCTTTAAATCAAGTTTTGGGTAGCAGAATTACACGTTCTTTAAATACCGAAGATACCAAAGATTTAGATGTAAAAGTTAAGAAAGGCGTTGTCTTTATTTCACTCTCTGACAATATGATGTTTAAATCAGGAAAAACAGTGATTAGCGACCAAGCCGGCGAAATGTTGTTAAAATTAGCCAGAATAATCAATGACTATAAAGACTACGAAGTATTGATTGAAGGACATACCGATAATGTACCTATTCATAACAGTTGTATCAAAGATAATTGGGATCTAAGTGCTATGCGCGCTACTGCTATTGCTCGTAAATTGCAAGAAGATTACGGTGTAGATCCTGCACGCTTAACCGCAGGTGGACGTGGCGAATGGGTACCCAAAGCAAGCAACGACACAGCCGAAGGACGTAATGAAAACCGTAGAACAGAAATTATTTTACTACCAAAACTCGATCAATTTAATAAGTTGATGGAACAAAGTCAAGAGTAGCTCTTGTAAGGTAAAAGGAGCGAGGGAAAAGGGAAAAGTGCGTTGGAAGTCGGAAGTCGGAAGGTAAAAAGAAGGTAAAAGGAGCGAGGAAAAAGGGAAAAGTGCGTTGGAAGTCCGAAGTCGGAAGTCGGAAGACCGAAGGGGGTTAAGGTATTAAGGAGCGAGGAACGAGGTAAAAGGTAAAAGTGCGGTTAAAGTCCGAAGACCGAAGACGGAAGTAGGCGGTCGTACCGATAAGCCAACAGCCAACAGCTAAGAGCCAACAGCCAACAGCCAACAGCCAAAAAACAACATTTTGCAAATCCCACAGAAATATCTATATTTGTACCATGCGTTCATACATTTAACGACTATTACCCCTTCGGCGCACTAATGCCAACACGCCACGAAAGTAGCGCGGGGTATCGGTATGGGTTCCAAAGCCTGTCCCGTGAGGAACGAAACGGGAGGCAAGAGAAAGATAATCCACCAACTTTGTTGGGGACAAGCGAGATAAAAGGCACC
>CAZSBI010000117.1:0-9592 GCA_964604735.1 uncultured Flavobacteriaceae bacterium
AATATTATCTTTTAGAGCCGGAAATAAATCATTATTACAGAATACGTTGGAAAAAATAAACATGCATAACACTGTATAATCGTTAATAGCGGTTTGCTTGTTTACCTCGAAGTTTGTATCTTTGAGTAAATTAATTGGTATAATTGTATAGCTGATGAAAAAATATGATAAACAAAAATATATTATAAAAACAACAAGTTTGCTTAGCTTGTTGTTTTTTGTTTTGGCTTGTCAGAATGAAGAAATTAGTTTCAAAAATACAGATAGCAACAACAGATATGCTACTTATTTTTCAGTAGCGCAACACGAGGGTTATGCAGTTTTGAGAATTAAGGAGGCGTGGCAGGGTAGCGGTGCTTTTACTTACGTTTTGCAATCAAAAGAAGTGACAATACCCGACTCCTTAACATCGTATCCATTGATTTATGTGCCTTTAAAAAACATTGTAGCCACTTCGACAACGCATTTGGCAGCATTAGAAATGTTGGGTGTTGAGGATAAGTTAATAGCTTTTCCAAATACGCAATATGTCTCGTCAGAATTGTTTAGAAAACGTATAGACGAAGGAAAAATACAAGAAGTAGGAAACGGTATGCAACTTAACACAGAAAAAGTATTGAGCTTACACCCCGACCTGATTATGGGTTTTTCGAGTGGCGAAGATGCTAAAAATTATACTGTTTTTCAAAAAAACAATATTCCCGTTTTGTTTAACGCCGATTGGTTGGAAACATCGCCATTGGGACGTGCCGAATGGTTAAAAATTTTCGGATTGCTATTCGATAAGATACAACTTGCCGACAGTCTTTTCAATCAAATAGCTGTTCATTACAAAACGATTCAATCAAAGGCAAAAACGAGCCGGCATCCAGTTGTTTTTCAGGGCGGGCAGTTTGGCGATAAATGGTACGTGCCCGGCGGTAGCAGTTATGCCGTTCGCTTGATAAATGATGCGGGCGGGCAATATGCTTGGCAAGACGATCAGCATACGGGTAGTGTCAGCCTGAATTTTGAAAATGTATTGCTCAAACTAAGTAGAGCAGATATTTGGCTTAATCCCGGAATGATTGAAAACCAAGAACAACTATTTGACGAAATACCGCAAAGCAAGCGTTTTTTATCTTTTGAAAAAAGTAATATCTATTCGTACAATTTGACCAAAGGCAAAACCGGCGGCGTTATTTATTTTGAGTCTTCAAATGCACATCCCGATTGGGTTTTAGACGATTTATTTCATATTTTTAACCCGCAAACGAACAGCGATTATACTTTTCATTATTATAGACAATTGCCGTAGTTGCTAAAAACGAGGATTAACAATAGTGTTGTAAATTGAACCGAATGAGTAATTAAATCCGACACTGCCATAATAATTATACCCTGATTGCAATTCTTTTTGTTGCAACAAGGTTTCTTCTAAACTTAAATTGCCTGCCGCTATATTTATTTGGTTGTGTACTACTGAATAACCGCCGTTAACCATAAAATTTAATCCTTTAACAATTCTTATATTGATGCTTGTGTCTAAACCAAATTCATTCAATTTGGTATCGTGCAAAAATGTATTGTAATAAACTGAGAAATCCAAACTTCCCCATTTTTTAACAACTGCACTGCCAACAGACATTTTGGCTGACCATAGCAATTCACTCATTTTATTATATACCGTTTTTTCGTAATATTTGTTGTAATTACCGCCTAATTTAACTCTAAAAACAAAGCTTCGGGTTGCCGATTCTTTGTAGGGAAATATATTATATTCAATACCGGTATGTAAGGCGGAAGCTATTTTGTAATTGCTGTATAAAGATTGTTTAAATTTGGCAAAAAAGCCGTACGACCAATGTTCATTAATACTTAATACATCGTAAGCGTTAGCAGAAAGCCACTCTTTTTTTGAAAAAATCTTTTGCTCTCCAAATTTATACATATTATCACTTCGTCCATAGTTCATACTAAAATAATATTTGTGATCTTTTTTGGTTTGTTTAACACTGATAGAGGTGTTAAAATGACTATATTTACTATTTCCATCACCATTGAACCAACCATTAGTGCCAATTCTAAAAACCCATTTGTTCCAAGGGTCTTTTTCTTCTTTCTTTGTTTTTTTAGATTTTATGTTCAAATCCAGTTTGTCAACCAGCCCGTTTTTTACCCAAAATTTAAGCAAACCTAACTTCAAATATTTAAGCATCATTTTTCTTTTTTGCTCCGTAGTCATATCGGTATTGGTAGCAAAACTATATTTTTCTTGAATCGCTTTATAATCGTTTTGACCAAAAAACTCTAAATGAAAAGTCTGTCCGCCACTGCCATTGGTTTCAGAAGTAATCATAATATGTGCATCGGCAAAATTACGATCTCTTACAAATTCTACTTCGGGTAAATTTTGTTTCATAAATGTCTGATAACAAGAGGTTTGGCAATCGTAGAAAATCTTTACTTTTGATGATGTTTCTTGCGCATTTGTGTTTATACCAACCAGCAATAATGCAATAACAAATATTCTTTTCATTCTTTTTTTATATTAATGATTTAACAAATTTATTTTTGTGACAAAAGTTATACAGCTAAGTTATTTATCTTTGCCATAAGTTTATTACTTTTACGAAATATTTAACATTTTATTGCATGCAAACACCCAAAAAGTATATTTTACTAATGACAATCCTGATATTTACTGTTCTGGTAAACTTGTTATTAGGCTCTGTTATTATTCCAAAAGGTGAATTGTTAAAACTGATTTCTTTTCAAGATTTTCAAAATCCGGCATATCATCAAATCATTTTTGATTATCGTTTGCCCAAAACAATAGTAGGCGGATTGGTCGGTGCCGGATTGGGTGTTAGCGGTTTGCTGATGCAGAGTATTTTTCGCAATCCTATTGTGGGACCTTACGTGCTTGGTTTAAGCTCGGGTGCCGGACTAGGTGTTGCTATGTTAATTTTGGGCAGTTCAATAATTGGTGTTTCGTTTGTGTCAAGTTTTTCAATCAGTTTAGCGGCAGTACTTGGCAGTATTTTGACATTATTATTGATTATGAGTTTTTACCTAAGAATTAAAAACATGGTTTCCCTGCTGATTGTCGGTTTAATGATTGGTATTTTTTCGGGTGCAATTATCAGCGTTCTAAGTTATTTTACACAAGCTGAGTCTTTGCAAAAATACGTTTTTTGGTCTATGGGAAATCTAGGAAACTTATCGTGGACAGAAGTGTTGATTCTTTTTGTAGTTGTAGTATTTTCAGTAGCAGCAGTAATATTTTTGATCAAACCTATGAATGCCTTGCTCCTTGGCGAAAATTATGCTTTATCTATGGGTGTGCAGATAAAAAAAGTAAATTTCAGCGTTATTTTATTAACCGGATTATTGGTGGGTAGCATAACCGCTTTTGTCGGACCTATTGCTTTTGTCGGTTTGGCGGTGCCACATTTGGCGCGTATGTTTTTTAAAACCCAATTGCTTCAAATATTGTTGCCTGCCGTCGTATTGATTGGTGCCATATTGATGCTGATTTGCGATACCATTGCACAATTGCCCGGAACTGTACTAACACTGCCAATTAATAGCGTGACAGCATTGCTTGGTGCGCCCTTGGTTGTGTATATGATTCTGAAGGGAAAAGGGGCGAGGTAAAAGGAGAAAGTGCGTTGGAAGTCGGAAGACCGAAGTCGGAAGTCGCAGACTATTCCGATAAGCCAACACAACAGCCAAATCAAGAAAACGTTAATTTTGCCAATTATAACCTAAAGCATTTTTTTATGACAAATAGTTTTATACCTTTGTCTGTTCTGAGAATTAAACTAATTAATAACGAATAAAAATAAATACTATGGCAAAAGATTTTCCAAAATTTATAGGAGATGCTAATGAGGCGGTAGCCAGAGTAGCACACAAAACTAACGAGGTTTGTGCTATCTACCCCATTACACCATCTTCTCCTATGGGCGAGCACGCTGATGCGTTAAGCGCCAAAGGACAAAAAAACATCTGGGACGAAGTTCCACGTGTTATCGAAATGCAAAGTGAGGGTGGTGCTTCGGGCGCTGTTCACGGTGCTTTGCAAGGAGGTGCACTTACAACTACATTTACAGCATCGCAAGGATTGTTGTTAATGATACCTAATATGTATAAAATTGCAGGCGAATTATTGCCAACAGTTTTTCATATTGCTGCCAGAACGGTTGCAACTCACGCATTATCAATTTTTGGCGACCATTCTGATGTAATGGCAACTCGTCAAACCGGATTCTCTATGTTGTTTGGTGGTTCTGTACAAGAAGCACACGATATGGCATTAATTGCTCAATCGGCAACTTTAAACACAAGAGTTCCTTTCTTAAATATTTTTGACGGATTTAGAACTTCACACGAAATTCAAAAAATTGATGCTTTTACAGATGATGTCTATAAAGCAATGATTAATGAAGAGGCTGTGATGGAACATAAAGCAAGAGCTTTAAATCCTGATACACCAAAATTAAGAGGTACTTCACAAAATCCGGATGTATTTTTCCAAAACAGAGAACGTGCTAATAAGTATTACGAAAGAGTACCGGGTGCCGTACAAGAAGCTTTTGATAAATTTTACGAATTGACAGGTCGTCGTTACGAATTATTCCAATATTACGGAGCCAAAGATGCTACCGATATCATTATTATTATGGGATCAGGTATGGGAGCAGCTATCGAAACCGTTGAAGAAATGACCAAAAACGGTAAGAAAGTGGGTGTATTGGTTGTTCGTTTGTATCGTCCGTTTTCTATCAAAGACTTTATCGGCGCTATACCAACAAGTGTAAAACGTATTGCTGTATTAGATCGTACCAAAGAATCGGGTAGTATTGGCGAACCACTATATATGGATACCGTAAATGCTTTTGTAGAATCTGATAGAGATATGCCAAAAATTGTTGGCGGTCGTTACGGATTGTCATCAAAAGAATTTAACCCGACACATGTAAAAGGTGTTTTTGACGAATTGGCAAAAGACGCACCAAAAAATCACTTTACCGTAGGTATTGTTGATGATGTTACCTTTACCAGCATTGATAAAGATACTTCTTTCAAAGTAAACAATCAAAACAAAAGTTTTATGTTTTACGGATTGGGTTCTGACGGAACTGTTTCGGCAAACAAAAACTCAATTAAAATTATTGGACAAACTACCGACAATTATGTACAAGGTTATTTTGTTTACGATAGTAAAAAAGCCGGTGCACGTACAGTTTCGCATTTGCGTTTCGGACCGGAGCCTATACAATCTACTTATTTAATTGAAGAAGCCGACTTTATAGCAGTACACCAATTTAACTTTATTCAAAAATTCAATTTTGTAAAAAATCTTAAAAAAGGCGGTACATTCTTATTGAATTCACCATTTACAGCTGACGAAATTTGGGATCAATTACCCAAAGAAGTACAACAAGAAATCATTGACCGCGAAGTTAAATTTTATGTTGTTGATGCTTCACGCGTAGCCTTTGAAGCCAAATTAGGACGTAGAACAAACACGGTTTTACAAACATGTTTCTTTGCTATTTCGGGTATTTTACCTCAAAATGAAGCAATTCAAAAAATTAAAGATGCAGTTGTAAAATCATACTCACACAAAGGAGATGCAGTTGTTCAAATGAACTTTAACGCTATTGATAAAGCAGTTGCATATCTTAGCGAAGTTAATTATCCGAAACAAGCTACTTCAAGCAGAGGATTAGAAGGCGTAATGCACGAAAATGCTCCCGAATTTGTACTTGATGTATTAGGAAAAATCTATGCCGGTGAAGGCGATTCATTACCGGTAAGTGTATTTGAACCCGATGGAACATTCCCAACAGGAACAGCCAAATACGAAAAATCAAACATTGCCGATTTTGTGCCGACATGGGACGATACAGAACTTTGTACACAATGTAACAAATGTGTGCATATTTGTCCTCATGCTGCTATTCGTTCTAAAATTATAGATGTTGAATCATTGGTTGACACACCTGACGGATTTAAGAAAACAGCAATCAAAGGTCGTTACGAAGGCGTAGATACTTATGTATTATCTGTCGATCCTGAACATTGTACAGGTTGTACACTTTGTGTTAATGTTTGTCCTGCCGAAAGTAAAACAGAACCCGGATTTAAAGCCATCAATATGCACCCCAGAACAGAAGTGCAACCTGTTGAGCAAAAATTATGGGATTATTTTGTTGAGCTTCCTTGGTACGACCGCAAAAAACTAAAATTAGGTACCGTTAAAAACGTACAATTCTTAGAACCCTTATTTGAGTTTTCAGGTGCTTGCCCCGGTTGTGGTGAAACACCTTATATTAAAGAAGTGACTCAATTATATGGTGATAGTTCAATTATTGCTAATGCCACAGGTTGTTCTTCAATTTATGGCGGTAATTTACCAACAACTCCTTATTCAACAAACAAAGATGGGCAAGGTCCTGCATGGGCAAACTCATTATTTGAAGATAATGCCGAATATGGTTTAGGTATGCGTTTGGCATTGACCGAAAAACAAAAAACAGCACGTACTTTGTTAAAACGTTTTGAAAATGAAGTAGGCAGCGAATTGGTAGAAGCTATTTTGAATAACCCCGAAAAAGACGAAACTCAAAAAGCCGAGCAAAATAATAACATCAAAAAAGTAAGAGAAGCTATCAAAGGTATTGACACCGATGATGCTAAACGCTTGATGATATTGGCAGATGACCTTCGCAAAAAATACATCTGGATATTTGGTGGTGACGGTTGGGCTTACGACATTGGTTATGGCGGATTAGATCACGCAATTGCCAGTGGCGAAAACATCAATATTTTAGTTATGGATACCGAAGTTTATTCAAACACCGGTGGACAAGCCTCAAAAGCGACACCAACAGGAGCAAGTGCTAAATTTGCCGTAGCTGGTAAAGATATTCCTAAAAAAGATATCGCTTTACAAGCCGTAGCTTATGGTAACGTTTATGTAGCACAAATAGCCGCAGGTGCCAAAGACCAACAATCGTTGAAAGCTATTAAAGAAGCTGCCGAATATGACGGACCATCAATTATTATTGCCTACTCACATTGTATTGAGCATGGTTATGATATGGGCGACGGTGCCGATCACCAAGAATTAGCAGTTAAATCGGGTTATTGGCCATTGTTTAGATACAATCCTGAAAAAGAACCCGGTAAACGTTTCCAATTAGACAGTAAAGCACCAAGTATTCCGGTAAGCGACTTAATTAATTTGGAAGCGCGTTTTGCAAGAGTTAAAAAAGCAAACCCCGAAAGAGCAGAAATGCTTGCGGAAATGCTTCAAAAAGAAGTTGACTCACGTTGGCAACGACTTGAATTACTTTCTAATTTGTAGAAAATAATTTCAATTATAGATTTAATAAATCCCTGTCAATTTGTCGGGGATTTTTTTTGTTTGATGTGCGTGCAGACTGATAAAGAAAACCAAAAGATTTCACACATTCGTTCGAAATGACAAAGTCAAAACCGTTAATAAAATAAGAAGCGGACGTGGTGGGACGTTGGATTGCGTGGCGTGGTTGACGTGGTGGACGTGGTGGGACGTTGGGAACGTGAATGCGGTGGGCGTGGACGCGGTGGATGGTGACGCGGTGCGCGTAGAGACGCACAAATTGGGCGTCTCTACCAACACTGTTCTTGTAAAACCGCCAAATCAAGACAAAACAAAAATCATAATAATTAAACTGCTTTTTTCTATATTTGAGGTTCAAATAAAAACTAAATTGCTATGAGAGAATTAGAAGTATTAATGAATCCGAATAAATTGGTTAAATATTTAAAAAAACCGGCACGTGAATTTACCAAATATGATATCATTAAATTTATAGACGATCATCAAATAGAAATGCTTAATTTTAGATATGTTGGCGAAGACGGCAAACTCAAAACACTTAATTTTGTTATTACCAGCAAGAGTTATTTAGAGTCTATCCTTTCCACAGGCGAACGCGTTGATGGTTCCAGCCTATTCTCTTACATCGATGCCGATTACAGCGATTTGTATGTCATTCCACGATTTAGAACCGCCTTTGTCAATCCGTTTACCGAGACACCCACACTCGATATTTTATGTTCTTTTTATACCAAAGACGGCAAACCCTTAGAAAGTGCCCCCGAATATATTCTAAAAAAAGCTACTCGCAAATTTACCGAAGATACCGGTTACACTTTTAAAGCAATGGGCGAGTTAGAATATTACATTATGGGCGATAAACCCAATTTGTATCCGGCAAAAGACCAACGTGGTTACCATACGGCAGCACCGTTTACCAGTTGGGAAAAATTGAGAATTGAAGCCCTGCAAGTAATTGCACAATGTGGTGGAAAAATTAAATACGGTCACTCCGAAGTAGGTAATTTTTCGACAGAAACCACAATGTATGAGCAACACGAAATCGAATTTATTCCGGTTGATGCCGAAGAGGCTGTTGAACAGTTGATTATTGCCAAATGGATTTTGAGGATGTTAGGACAGAAATATGGCGTAACCATTAGTTTTGCACCCAAAATTACGGTCGGAAAGGCGGGTAGCGGCTTACATATTCATATGCTAATCGAAAAAGACGGTATTAATTATATGGCTGATGAGGTCGGATTGACTGATACAGCCAAAAAATTTATCGCCGGTATTTTAACACACGCACAATCGTTGACAGCTTTTGGCAATACTATTCCTACTTCGTATTTGCGATTGGTGCCACATCAAGAAGCGCCTACAATGGTTTGCTGGGGCGACAGCAATCGTTCTGTATTGGTTCGTGTGCCATTGGGTTGGATAGCCAAAACCAATATGATAAAAGATGCCAATCCGCAAGAGTTTGGCGAAGTGCCATATATTCCGGGCAAGCAAACCGTAGAGTTTAGAGTGCCCGACGGTTCTGCCGATTTGTATCATTTATTAGCCGGAATGATTTTAGCCGCCAAAGACGGTTTAATGTCAGAAGATTCGCTGGAAAAAGCAAAGAAATTATATGTCAATGTCAATATTTTTAACGAAGAGTACAAAGACTTGTACAACTCCTTAAAAAGTTTGCCTACCTCTTGCTACGAATCTGCCGAATATTTGAAAGATGATATGGATTTTTATACCAAAGACGGTGTCTTTCCCAAAGGAACAATCGAAGGCTTTGTCAACAAATTGCAAGGCTATGACGACAAAGATTTAAGCGAAAGATTATATAAAAAAGATGCAGAAATCAAGAAATTGGTCGATAAGTATTTGCATTGTATGTAATTATGAGGGGTAATCTAATTTTACCTATCTTAGCAGACATAAATAAATAAAATAGTTTATGGTTTCATTAAAAAATTATTCAAAGGCTTTTTGGACAGCCAACTTTGTAGAACTGCTTGAAAGAGCGGCTTATTACGGTGTATTTATCGTTATTACTTTATATTTATCAAGAATACTAGGTTTTTCTGATGTAGAAGCAGGAATGATTTCAGGTATTTTTTCAGGAGGATTATACTTTTTACCTACATTTAGTGGTGCATTGGCAGATAAAATAGGTTTTAAAAGTTCTTAAGTTCAATTAGTAAATGCAACTTTTAGAGGTATAAATATAAG
>CAZSBI010000118.1:0-6960 GCA_964604735.1 uncultured Flavobacteriaceae bacterium
ACGATGCCGTGTCAACTTTTAAAATTAGTTTACCAACACCCATTATGTCAGGTGTGCGTACACCTTTGCGTCAGTTTAGCTCTTGTTGCTTGATCGACGTTGGCGATTCACTAGAATCAATCCTGCAATCAAATACCGCCGTGGGTTACTATATTGCCAGTCGTGCCGGAATTGGTCTTAATTTTGGACGCGTACGCGGATTAGGCGCCAATATTCGTAACGGCGAAGTTATTCATACCGGACTTGTGCCCTTCTTAAAAATGTACGAAGCTACAACCAAAGGCTTTACACAAAACGCCATTAGAGGCGGTAGCTCAACGGCTACAATGACATTTTTCCACTGGGAAGTCGAAACCTTTATTCAATTGAAAAATAATAAAGGTAATGATGAAAATCGTGTTAGAAGAATGGATTATTCCATCGCATTAAATCGCTTGTTCAGAGAACGCGTGCGCAAAAATGAAGATATCACCTTGTTCTCTTCCGAAGAAGTACGTGATTTGTATGATGCCTTCTACGGAAATGACTACAAAAAGTTCGAAATGCTTTACGAAATGTATGAAAAAAATACAAAAATTCGTAAAAAACGAATCAATGCACGTGAATTTTACTTAGCAATGCTCAAAGAGCGTTATGAAACCGGTAGAATATATATTTTAAATGCCGACAGCGTTAACGAACACAGTTCTTTCAAAGACAATATATATATGTCAAACTTGTGTCAGGAAATTACCTTGCCAACGGCACCAATCCAAGATGTAAACAAAACGGATGGCGAAATTGCTATGTGTATATTGAGCAACATCAACTTGGGAAAAATTGAAAGTATTGAAGAACTCGACACTTTGACAGATTTATTGGTGCGTTTCTTAGACGAACTTATCGACTACCAAGAATATCCGGTAATTGCCGCCGAAAAATCGACCAAAGCACGTCGTAGCCTAGGTATTGGCGTGTCAGATGTGTTCCACTTCTTAGCCAAAAACAATTTGCGTTACGATAGCGATAAGGGCAGAGAAGAAATACATCGCTATATGGAACGTTTTCAGTACGGACTGATTAACGCTTCAAATAAATTGGCAAAAGAAAAAGGTGCTTGTGAATTATTTGACCGTACCAAGTATGCAGACGGCATTATGCCCATTGACACTTATGCCAAAGATGTGGACGAAATAGTTGCCAATAATTTAGAAATGGATTGGGATAGCTTGCGTAAAAATGTAATGAAACACGGTTTGCGTAACTCGGCGCTGAGTGCCATTCCGCCTGCCGCAAGTAGTAGTGTTGTGTCTAACTCGACACCCGGAGTTGACCCTGTGCGTAAGTTGTTAATTGCCAAAATGAGTAAATACGGCGCACTAAAACAGTTGGTGCCCGGTTTTGGAGAGTACGAAGAAAATTATACTTTCGCTTGGGATATAGACAACGAAGAGTACTTGAAATTTGTTGCTATTTTTCAAAAATTCTTAGATCAAAGTATCAGTACCAATCAATATTATGATATCTCGAAATACAAAAATAATAAAGTGCCTGTCAAAGACTTAATTCGTCACGATGGTATTGCCTACAAATATGGCTTGAAAACATTGTATTATATGAATATCAATGACAATTCGGGTAATGAATTGGCAAAAATAAAACAAGCCGAAGAAAAACAACCTATGTTTAGCTTTGGTCAATTAGAGCTTGATATCGACGATTTTGACAGCTGCGAAGGCGGTGGTTGTTCGGTATAAGTGATGTTTTTATAAACTAAAAATAAATTGTTTTGGCGGGATTTTTGGCAAAAATCGTGACAAAACATAACGATAAATAAAAAAATAAACCTATGAAAAAACAAGACAATTGCAATTCAGATAAGTTTATTCCGTCAATTTATGACAACTGTAAAATTGACTTTACCCAACAAAAAATGTTCTTCGGAAAAGGACGAAATTTGCAACGCTACGATGTGCAAAAATATCCGTTTTATGAAGAATTGTCGCAAAAAATGTTGAGTTTTTTCTGGCGTCCCGAAGAAATTTCTTTGATTAAAGACGTTAACGATTTTGCCGAATTATCAGAACACGAAAAGTTTATTTTTACCGAAAATCTTAAATATCAAATCTTACTCGATAGTGTACAAGGACGTTCGCCCTTCCTAACATTTGGGCAAGCAGTAACCATTCCGGAGCTGGAAGAGGCTATTATTATTTGGGACTTTTTTGAGACCATACACTCTATGTCTTACTCGTATATTATCAACAATGTTTATCCTGATCCGTCCAAAATTTTTGACGAAATTATGGATAACCAAATGATTGCCGAACGCGCCGGAGCCGTAACCAAACACTACAACGAATTTTATCAAAATTTGATTAAATATCAAGCGCAAGAAATGGGAATGACCGCCGAAAAACCAATCACGCTTGACCAACTAAAAAAAGACTTATACCTATCATTGGTTTCGGTCAATATACTTGAAGGAATTCGTTTTTACGTTTCCTTTGCTTGTGCATTTAGTTTTGCCGAAAACAAAAAAATGGAAGGTAATGCCAAAATTATCAAATTTATTGCCCGTGATGAAAACGAACATTTAAAAATGACCCAAAGAATGATTCGTGATTTGCGTAGCAATAAAGACGAAGAATTTGCCGAAGTTATCAAATCTCTCGATGATGAGGTATATGAATTATATCGCGAATCTGCCGAGCAAGAAATGCGCTGGGCAGAACATCTGTTTAAAGATGGTTCTATTATCGGACTGAATGATAAATTGCTTATTCAATATATGAAATGGCTGACTAACAACCGTTTGCAAGCTATCGGCTTAAAACCTATTTACGAAGAAAGCAAAAATCCGTTAAGCTGGATGAATCATTGGCTACGCAACGATGCTGTAGAAGTACTGCCACAAGAAACCGAAATTACTTCGTATGTAGTAGGCGGTATCGATATGGAAGTGTCCGATGATGATTTTGATATTTAGACTGTTTTAATTTGTAAAATGCTTAATGCGCTTCATACCAATTGTTTCCAATACCGATATCAACCGTAATAGGCACATCAAGTTTTACTACATTTTCCATTTTTTGTTTGATGAGTTTATTAATCTCTTCTACTTCGTTTTCGGGCACTTCAAATACCAATTCGTCGTGTACCTGCAATAGCATTTTACTTTGGTAATTTTGATGTAATTCTTTTTGAATTTCAATCATTGCTTTTTTAATAATATCGGCAGCGCTTCCTTGCAACGGGGCATTAACGGCGTTGCGCTCGGCAGCAGAACGAACAATAGCATTACGCGAATCTATATCGCGCAAATAACGCCTGCGCCCTAAAATGGTTTCGACATAGCCGTTTTCTCGTGCCAAGTCAACTTGCTTTTTGATATACGCCAACAAGGTAGGATAGGTTTCAAAATAAGTGTCTATCAGTTGTTTAGACTCCGTTCGGCTCAATCCCGTTTGCTGACTTAAACCGTGTGCCGACAAGCCGTAAATGATACCGTAATTGACACTTTTGGCGTGCGAACGTTGTTCTTTTGTAACCTCGTCAAGTGCTAACCCAAATACTTTGGCAGCCGTAGCAATATGAATATCTTCGCCATTATTAAAAGCTTTTATCATTTCCTCGTCCTTGCTAAATGCGGCTATCAATCGCAATTCGATTTGCGAATAGTCTGCCGACATTAATACGTGTCCGTTTTTGGCAACAAATGCTTTCCGGATTTCTTTTCCCCAAGCTGTTCTTATCGGAATGTTTTGCAAATTCGGGTCGTTTGAACTCAGTCGTCCGGTGGCAGCTACACTCTGATTAAAATTAGTGTGAATGCGTCCTGTAACCGGATTGATTTGCTTGGGTAGGGCATCGACATAAGTAGATTTTAGTTTGCTTAAACTTCGCCATTCCAACACTTTTACTACAATATCGTGTTCTGTAAATTTAGATAAGATATCTTCGGAAGTAGAATATTGCCCTGTTTTAGTTTTTTTAGGTTTGTTTGAAAGTGCTAATTTTTCGAACAAAATAATACCTAATTGTTTTGGTGAACCGATATTAAATTCTTCGCCTGCCTTTTCGAAAATAGCTTTTTCGAGACTTGCAATTTCCGTAGTTAATTGCTTGTCAATATCTGCCAATACTTCGGTGTCCAGTAAAATACCTTCCAATTCCATATCGCCCAATATTTTCAGTAGCGGTTCTTCTATTTCATCATAGAGTTTTTGCATATTTCCCTCTTGCAATTCGGCTATTAATTTCGCCTTGATTTGCAGGCTGACATCGGCGCGCAAAGTGGCTTGTTCCAAGCGTGCTTGCAAAGATGCTTTTTTGTCGAGTTTTGGAATTTTGATACCTAAATAGTTTTCAGAAAGCACTTCGATATCGTTTCGCATATCCGGATTGACCAAATAGTGCATCAACATAATATCATACAATTTTCCTTTTAAATCGATATTATTTCGACGACATAATTTATACACTTGTTTTAAGTCATAACCAATTTTAGCTTGATTATTGTTGGTGAAGAATTCTCTAAAATATAGTAAGTTTTCGCTCAGATTTCCCTTCAAGGGCAATTGATAAAACTTAGCTTTGTTAAATCCGAAAATGCTGTGATAATCTGTGTTTTCAAAAGCAAATTTGTCCGGATAAGTATGCAAGGCAACTTCGTCGGCTTGCATTAATTTTTCTTTAAAAATACGTTTTCCGGCGGGCAACTCTACCAACTGATACAAATGTTCATTTTCTGTTTGTGCTACTGTGTTTTCTGTGTTTTCTTCCGGAAACATATCGTCAAACAGTGAATATTGCAGTGGATTGCTACTTGATTTTTTAGGTGTTTTTTTAGGTTTTTTGGCTGTTTCTTCTTGTATTTCTTGTGGACGAAAAAGACGATTGAATTGTTCGGAAATACGTCTAAATTCGAGTTCGGCAAAAAGTTTATTTGTGCGTTCAAAATCAGGTTCGTCAAGCTTAAATTTTTTGGCATCAAATTGAATAGGTGCGGTTACATTAATAGTTGCCAATTTTTTTGATAGCAAACCTAATTCTTTGTTAGCTTCTACCTTTTCGCGCATTTTTCCTTTGAGTTTATCGGTATTTTCAAAAAGGTTTTCCATAGTACCAAACTCGGCAAGGAATTTTTTGGCAGTTTTTTCGCCTACTCCGGGTAATCCGGGGATATTATCAACACTATCGCCCATCATTCCTAAGAAATCAATGACTTGTTCGGGACGTTTTACGCCAAATTTTGCTTGCACTTCCGGAATACCCCAAATCTCGATACCTTTACCCATTCGCGAAGGTTTGTACATAAAAATATGCTCTTCTACCAATTGGGCAAAATCCTTATCGGGCGTAACCATATACACTTCAAAATTTTCTTTTACAGCTTGCTTAGCCAGAGTGCCGATAAGATCGTCGGCTTCCCAGCCTTGCAATTCTATAATCGGGATGTGCATAGCATTGAGCAATTCGTGTATGTATGGCACGGCTATTTTAATACCTTCGGGGGTTTCTAGGCGGTTTGCCTTGTAAGATTCGAGTAATTCGGTGCGTTCAATAGATTTTCCCTTGTCAAAAGCGACAGCCAAATATTCGGGTTTTTCTCGACGAATAATATCCATCAAAGAATTTAGAAATCCGAAAATGGCAGAAGTATCCGTACCTTTCGAATTGATTCTCGGGTTTTTGATAAAAGCGTAAAAAGCCCTGAAAATCAAGGCGTAAGCGTCTAATAAAAATACTTTTTTTAAGGGTATTTGTTCGTTTGGTTGCTTCGAATTATCCGGCATAGTATATTTGATTATTTTTTCAAATATACAATTTTTTTTGTGAAGGTTTAGGCTGTTATAATGCCGGTGACTTCGGTACAGTTTTGCCTTTGCGCCTCGTCAAAAGCGTACAGTTGCCTACGTGTCATTCTGCATCAGTGACTTCGACTCCTTTTAGTCAACAACTATTCTTCCCATTTAGCCACATTACTCTTAATGGAGTCTAACACATCTTGATCTTCAACAAAATACCAACTAACTTTTTTGTTTGTCAGGGTTTTATCGGCAGGGTAATGGAAATACAGAATTGATTTAATCAAAGGATATTTCTCAGGCATATCTCGTAAAGCATCTGCAAACCACTGTGCGCGGTTACCGCCAACGTTTAGCGAACCAAACTCTGCCAGCATAATGGGTTTATTAAATTTTGAAAGTGCCGGATAGTCTTTTCCGAATAAATCTTTAAACCCCCACCACTTACTCCAACTTACTGCTGTACCAAAATTTAACACACCCAATCCGACATAATCTACATAGTCATCACCGGGGTAAAATACATCAAAATATTTGTATGAAGGGTGAGGCGCCCAAACCCAAACTACATTGTCCACTCCTTCTTCTTGAAAAACATGATAAACATGACGCCAAGCCATTCTGAAATCCTCAGGTTTGTTGTTTTGAGGTCCCCAAGGATAGCGATAGGGGTCATTCATTTCGTGAGCAAAACGAATAAATATCGGTTCGCCTATTTTTTTTGCTTCTTGTGCCCAAGTTCTAATATATTTATCATAGGTACCTTTTGATATAGCATTTAAACAGCCCTTATCTCTTTTTTCAATAAGCGGAATGCCTTTGTATTCTTCGCTGTCAAAATCGCCGAGCCAAGGTTCCCAAGTAATCATAGGCGTAGAACCCATACCGATAATAGTTTTAACCGATAATGTCGGGAATTTTTCGGAGGGTTTACTTCCCCAAGCGTTATATATATGTATAATAGGAAAAGTAGTTTGTAGCGAGTCTTCTAAATTGATAATGGTTTCAAAAGATTCTTTTTTGCTGTTATCCGAAGCACCAAACAAGATTTTTTTTGGTTTTTTAAGCAAATTAATATCTTTTTTGTACGCCTCAAACCAATGTAATTTCTCTTTACGTTTGGCTACTCTATCTTCTATAATCAAACCATTTTCAAAATTTTCCACTTGTT
>CAZSBI010000119.1:0-10691 GCA_964604735.1 uncultured Flavobacteriaceae bacterium
ATTAGAATTAGGTCTTCGTCGGCAAGCAAT
This sequence comes from uncultured Flavobacteriaceae bacterium, assembly GCA_964604735.1. Lineage (GTDB taxonomy): Bacteria > Bacteroidota > Bacteroidia > Flavobacteriales > Flavobacteriaceae > WGBX01. The sequence goes on from CAZSBI010000119.1 coordinate 31, forward strand.
GTTAGCCATTTTACAGTCTATAATGTTGTCGCAAACGATGTAAAAAAAATAGAATTAACACCTAAAGTAACTATTGAAGATTTTACATTACTGTTGAGTGACAATCAGTTAAGTGTAATTGGTTTTTATAGAAATAAATTTTTAGCCTTGAATGATATTGACGGATTGGCAAGAATCAATATCAACCCGATGATTTTTTCAGTAAGCAGTCAAAGCTATAAAAGTTTTAGAGAAAAATTAGTTTCAGTAAAATTTAGAAGTTCAAAAAGAAGATCAAAAAATCATCGAATGATTATTCGTAAAAAATTCTTGTTAGATAATGGTGATATAATCATTAATTCAGAAGATTTTTTTATTCCGAATGTGTTAAAAAAGAACAATAGAGAATTGACTTTAAGAGAGTATATAGGTGATATGTTTGCTATTAAAATTTCGCAAGCAGGAAATATATTATGGTCAAAAAAGATTTATAAATTGCAAATGGTTAAACCGCGTTTAGCCATGCATTCCTTCTTCTCGACAGTTATTGAAGGGCAAAATTACCTATTGTTTACCGACTCAAAAGTAAAAAAACAAGAAAAAGATGTATCTTTTTATTTAAGAGATAAAGATTTGCAAAACCTAAATGGAGTCAGAATTTATGCTCATGGCGGTGTGCAAAAAGGTGTTGTCAAGGAACATACAAGAACCAAATTTAGAATGATGCCGATTGAAGGAATTATGATTAGTAAAAATGAAGCCATTATTCCGGCAAAAGACCACCATTTAATCCGTTTCTATAAGCTGACTTTTTAGTCTATAAACAAAGCTTATTGTAAGAATAGTTATTATTTATAGAAGTTATAGTAATTATGCAATATAACTTTGTACTTTTGTGGTATCATTAAAAAACAAATCATTATGAAAATAAATAATTACGTTGACATTTCAACCATAGACAAAGAAGCAAAAAAAGATTACATTGACAGACATTCACCTTTTATGTATTGTGATGATACTGCAAAGAAAGGCGAAAAATTTAAAGTAACCATAAAAGTAGGAAACGAGTATCCACACCCTGACGATTTTGATCATTATATTTCGTATATTCAGTTATGGGATGGCGAAACATTATTGGCGCAAGCTAATTTTGAAGCAGGCGCACTAGGAAATATGCCCGGTTATGCCGAAGTAGATTTTCATATTGTACCTACTAAAAAGAAAATGAAACTGCAAGCAATGGCTTATTGTACAAAACACGGTGTTTGGACAAACGAAGTAAAAGAAGTAGTTGTTGTATAGTTTTTGTTGCTAATAAGTATTAGAGCTCAAAATATTTAACGCCTGTCAGCTTCGCTGACAGGCGTTTAATATTTTATTGAAAAAGCTTTGTTTTTAAAGCCCTATTTAACAATCAATTTATAGCTACCTAAATTCTTGCCGGCTTTGTAAAATTGAATCAAATAAAAACCTGATTTTAAATGAGTTAAATTTATTTTTTCTTGTGTACTACTAATTTCAGTTGATAGAATTAATTTTCCCGAAAAGTCTGTTAAGCTAACACGGTCAATATTTCCATTGTTATGTATAGTAATAAAATCAGTAGCAGGATTAGGATATACCACAATGCCTAATTCTTTTAATTCTTGTATAGAACTTGTGCCTGACTCATAACAACCCATATCAGGGGCGCTTCCATTGTATGGCAAACCAATATCAACGCCTGCATCAATACAAGGCGAACCTGCTTGTAGATGAAAATCGCGTTGTCCTATGTTTTCAAATAATGGATTGACATTGTTTAAGTTGTTAGCACCGGTTGCATCGGCGGGCATATCAAGGTCACAATAGTTTATTTGGCATGTAGCGCCTTGTCCAACATTGATATCTGTGCCGTATTGTTGTGAGTTGCCATAAATAATTGAATTGACAAAATGAACATCGGCATAAGAGAAATCGCAAGCGCCACCCTCTGCGTAGCCGTAAGCGGAATTATACGCAAATGTACAATGCGCAAAGTACAAATCACTTTGTGCTTGTAGGGTTTTTATGGCACCACCGCCCGAATTGTTAGAAGAGTTCATATAAAACAAACAGTTGTTAAGCGATGTATGATCTCCTACATAAATCATTAAAGCGCCACCGCCGTATCCTGCGTTGTTATTGATAAATTCACAACGGGTAAATTCAGAATACGAGTCATTGGTAATTTTGACAGCGCCTCCTTCTGTTTCAGTTGAATTTCTTTCAAATTTACAATCGATAAATTTTGTAAGAGTTTGGTTTACGCCCCCCGTATTGATGGCATATACGGCGCCTCCCATTCCGTCATTATTGCTACCGTTTGCTTCATTGTCATTAAAAGTACAATTTAAAAATTCTGCGTCTGCATCTTTAAGAAATATGGCACCGCCATTCATTTCTTCATAAGAACCGCCCGATTTTATGCCATATTCAAATTGGCAATAGGTAAATACACTTATAGCAGGAGCAGCGTCTATTCTAATACCATTCCAACCAACAGTGTGGTCAGTGCTGGTAAATACAATAGGGTTAGCATCTGTGCCGTTGGCAAGTACTTGACCGTCAATGGTAAATTTGTAATGTCCTTGAAAAATAATTTGCACGCCTGCTTCAATAGTTAAGACTTGTCCTGTGGGTACAGTAATATCTCCGGTCACTTGATAGGGTGAGTTTGCTAATGTCCATGTGCCCGACTGGTTGCCCGACACGCTTATTTGTGCTTGTAAACTAATTGAAAGAATCATTAGTAAAGCGAGTAATTGTGTTTTCATTTTATTTTGAATTAATTTGGTTTATATTTATGAATGAGTTTAAAAAAATATATGCAAAAGCTTTCTCTCATTTTGCTTATTTTTTAGCCAAAATGCTTTTTACTTTGTTATAAATACCTTCGGCATCTAAACCGTGTTTGTGCATTAGTTCATCACCTGTCCCCGATTCGCCAAATACATCATCAACGGCTACAAATTCTTGTAGTGTAGGGTGGGTGTTTGCTAATAATCCGGCAATACTTTCGCCTAGTCCGCCCAAACGATTATGTTCTTCGCAAGTGACCACAGCGCCTGTTTTTTTGGCTGAGGCTAATACGGTTTTGGCATCGAGCGGCTTAATGGTGTGTATGTTGATTAAGTCAACGCTAATACCTTCGGCTTCTAATTTTTCGGTGGCTTGTATAGCCTCCCAGACCAAGTGTCCGGTGGCAAAAATACTCACATCTGTACCTTCGTTGAGCATGATTGCTTTACCAATTTCAAATGCTTGATTATCAGGTGTAAAGTTCGGTACTTTTGGGCGACCAAAACGCAAGTAAACAGGCCCTTCATAATCTGCTATTGCCATAGTTGCAGCTTTTGTTTGGTTATAATCACAAGGATTGATTACGACCATGCCGGGAAGCATTTTCATCATACCGATATCTTCGAGCGATTGGTGTGTAGCACCATCTTCGCCAACGGTTAAACCCGAATGCGAAGCGCAAATTTTTACATTCTTTTCAGAGTAAGCAACCGCTTGTCTGATTTGGTCATAAACACGCCCCGAAATAAATTCGGCAAATGTGCTGGCAAAGGGTATTTTTCCTTCGAGGGTAAATCCGGCTGCCATACCAATCATATTGGCTTCTTGGATACCAATGTCAAAAAATCTTTCGGGGAATAATTTAGCAAATTCATTCATTTTTACCGACCCGATAACATCGGCGGTAATGGCAACAATATTTTCGTTTTGTTTGCCCAATTCGGTTAAGGCATCACCAAAGCCCGAACGAGTATCTTTTTTGTCTGTATATGTATATTTTTTCATTTTTCTTTAATTTTTTTATTGGCTATTCAGTACAGCTAAATTTAATAGTCGCCAAGTGTTTCATCGAGTTGTGCCAGTGCAATATCTTTTTGTTCGTCATTAAAAGGTTTGCCGTGCCAACCGTAATCTCCTTCCATAAAGTCGATGCCGTAGCCCATCTTGGTGTGTAATAAAACAGCAACGGGTTTGCCTTTACCGGTTTTAGATTTGGCAGTTTTCAAGCCTTTGATGACTTCATCAAGATTGTTACCTTCTTTTACTTCAACAACTTCCCAATCGAAAGCCTCAAATTTTGCTTTTAGGTTTCCTAAACTAAGCACATCATCTACGGTGCCGTCTATTTGCGCATTGTTATAATCGACAGTAGCTACTAAGTTGTCAATATTTTTGGCGCCGGCGTATAAAACAGCTTCCCATATTTGTCCCTCTTGCAGTTCGCCATCGCCGTGCAAAGTGTAAACGATATGATTATCCTTGTTAATTTTTTTTCCTTCGGCAACCCCAATAGCTACGGACAAGCCTTGCCCGAGTGAACCACTTGCTATACGAACGCCGGGTAAACCATCGTGAACGGAAGGGTGTCCTTGCAGGCGCGAGCCTAATCTTCTAAAACTGTCCAGTTCGCTAACAAGAAAATACCCGCGACGCGCCAATGTGCTGTAATATACAGGCGTAATATGTCCGTTTGATAGCAGAAAAACATCTTCGCCGGTACTGTTTACAGTAAATTTATCCGGATTGATATCCATAATTTTATGAAACAAAGCCGTAAAAAATTCGACAGTTCCAACCGAACCACCCGGGTGTCCTGACTGCACACCGTGTACCATTCGCACTATATCTCTTCTTACTTGCGGAAGATAATCTGTTAAGTTATTCATATTTAAAATCTTTATTTTTTTTATTGTAAAATTAATGCAACAAAACTGTTGTAATCGCAAATATAAGACTATTCATTATTATTATTGATGAACTTTGCCTTTTTTTTGGTTGTGCGGCGTAGAGACGCCCAAATTGGGCGTCTCTACGCGCAACGTCGATACGGGGGAACAAAAAACAAACAAATGGCGAAAATATCGCCAAAATATGGCGGTTATTTGTTTATAAAAATCCGTTGTTTTCAAAAAAAATTGCGGTTTGTTGGTAGAGACGCCCAAATTGGGTGTCTCTACCGCACCGCGGTCTTCGGTCTTCGGACTCCCAACTATTCTCCTGTAAATTCAGCTTTACGTCTTTCGACAAAGGCGCTTGTACCTTCTTTAAAATCGGCGGTGGTAAATGCTTTGCCAAACAATTCGATTTCGGTAGCAAATCCGGCTTGATAAAAACTACTATTCACGCTTTTAATAGCGAAACTGATGGCTTTTGGCGAGTTTTTCATTATTTTTTTTGCCTTTTTGATGCAAGTTTCCATCAATTCCTCTTGTGCAACTACTTGGGTGACCAATCCATAGTTAAGAGCCGTTTGCGCATCAATGGCATTGGCAGTAAGTATCATTTCCATAGCGCGTCCTTTACCGATAATTTGCCCTAAGCGTTGTGTGCCACCATAGCCGGGTATAACGCCTAAAGACACTTCGGGCAATCCCATTTTGGCATTTTCAGAAGCCACTCTAATATGCGATGCAAGAGTCAGTTCTAATCCGCCACCAAGAGCAAAACCGTTAATGGCAGCAATAACCGGCGTATTTAGATTTTCGATAAAATTGAAAAGTAGTTCTTGTCCTTTACGAGCCAGTTCTTGACCTTCGGCTTCGTTAAAATTCATAAATTCTTTGATGTCTGCGCCAGCTACAAAAGCTTTGTTTTCGGCGCCGGTAATAATGATAACTTTAATGTCAGAATTGTTATCGAAATCGGCGAATGCATTATGAAGTTCTTCAATAGTTTCTTTGTTTAAGGCATTGAGTTGTTTAGGGCGATTTATGGTGATAAACCCGATGCCTGCTTCAATGTTTGTGAGTATGTTTTGGTATGTCATAATATTTTGTTTTTATTTTTTGAGTTCTATAATAAATGATGTTCCCTCATTAATTTTAGTATTGAAATATATAATTCCGTTATGGTTTTCAATAATTTTTTTGACAATTGCCAGTCCCAGTCCCATGCCACTGCTTTTGGTGGTAAACTTGGGTTCAAACACATGAGGCCGATTATTCTCGCTGATACCGGTTCCGTTGTCGCTCACGATAATTTTTATCAAATCAGGTGTTTCGTCAACAGCGATTATAATTTTAGCTTTTCTATCATTAGGAACGGCTTGAAAAGCATTTTTTACCAAATTAGTTATTACTCTTTGTATTTGATTTTTGTCAAAGTTAAAAATTATTTCATTTTTGTTGCTGATAAATTTTACGTTTTTCTCATCATAGAGATTGATACTGTCTCTAACAACTTTAATTAAGTCATTTTCAACAAGTTGTGCATGTGGCATCTTGGCAAAATTAGAAAATGCAGTGGCAATATTGCTCATTAGATCTATTTGTTGAATTAGCGTATTGCCAAATTCGTTAAATTTTTGTTTAATATCGGGGTCATTCGGGTCGAAAGTCATCTGAAAACTCTGAATATTAAGTCGCATTGGCGTAAGTGGGTTTTTGATTTCGTGTGCCACTTGTCTTGCCATATTACGCCATGCTTCTTCGCGTTCGGTTTGTGCTAATTTTTTGGCGCTTTCTTCTAGTTTATCGACCATATTATTGTATGATGTAATTAGCTGATTTATTTCGTCATTAGCATTTTTGATGATGATTTTTTCGTTTTGTTTTGATAAAGACGTTTTTTCAAGCAAATCGTTAACAGTTTTTAGTGACTTTGTAATGTACCTCGAAAGTATAAATGAAACCAAAATTGACAACAAAAACATGAAAAAATAGATGCTGGCAAGTGTTTTTAAAAATTCTCCCAACTCTTTCTTGTAGAAGCTGTTATCAGCCAAATAAGGCAGGTTTAATATACCGATGGGTTTAAATTTCTCGTCATAAATATAACTGTATGACGATTGGTAGCCATCAGATTGATTTTCATGCTTGATAACATATCTTTTGTCTTCTGATTGATCTATTTTTTTGATAATATCCGGCATATTAATGCTGATAGAATCTGAATTTTGTCCAAAAAAACGTCTGGAACCAATTAGCAATTTGCCATTAAGGTCATAAATATTTATGGGCATTTTATGAATACGTGACAATTCGCTGATATTATCATCTTTTCTAAAAATATAGGGCAATTTTTCGGTTTTTACTTCGTAATCAGTATTGTCGAGAATGCTTTTTATATGAGATTTTACCGCTTTTTCTTTTCTGTAAAGTCTTTTTTTGTGATAATCTTCTGACTCCTCTTTATATTGAGAAATTGTTATAATAAGTATCAAGATTGATGCAGTAAAAGTAAGTCCTATCATAGATAGGAATATCTTGGAGCGTAAAGAAGTGGTCGAAAATTTCATATATATATTTAATGTATATATCTTTAAGTTAATTTTTAGTCATAGATACAGTATTTGCTTTTTTTTATTGAAAGAAACATCTTAAAAAACAGTTAATTTTATGAAATACACAAAAATTAGTCCAAAAATGTCTCTGTTTTATATAAAATCAAACTTTTGTCATCTTTTTTTATATTTTAGCCAAAAATAATCAAAACAAAACAATTATGAAAAAAATTACATTATTATTTTTACTGATTGTCTTTGCAATGAATGCGCAAGGTCAGCAAGTAAAAGGAAAAGTAACAGATGCTCTCGGAGAGCCTTTGCCGGGTGTAAATGTTGTTGTAAAAGGGACGGACAAAGGAACAGTGACCAATTTTGATGGTCATTTTGAATTATCAGGATTGAGTTTTCCCGCAACATTACAATTTTCTTATTTGGGTTATCAAAAACAAGAAATTAAAGTGTCAGAGGCAAAAACATTAAAGGTTGTGCTTAAAGAAAATCAAGAGTTTTTAGATGACGTAGTAGTTACCGCATCAAGATCAAATGAGTCAATTAAGGAAGCGCCGGTTAGTATTGAACGTTATAATTTAAAAGCAATAACTCGTACTACTTCGCCTTCTTTTTATGATGGATTAGCCAATTTAAAAGGAGTTGACTTAAATACAAGTAGTTTAACTTTTCAGTCTGTGAACACAAGAGGATTTGCCGCTTTTGCCAATGAAAGATTTGTACAATTGGTTGACGGTATGGACAATTCATCTCCTGCTTTAAATTTTCCTTTGGGTAATTTAGTGGGAATGAGCGAGTTAGATGTGCAAAGCGTAGAAATACTTCCGGGTGCCTCATCAGCATTATATGGAGCCAACGCTTTTAACGGTATCTTAAACATGCGAAGCAAAAGCCCTTTTAAACACAAAGGACTGAGTGTAGCGGTTAAAGCAGGAGCAACAAGCCAACAAGCATCAGGAACAAATCTATATAAATCTGCCGCAGTTAGATATGCTTTCGGTAACGATATGTTTGCTGCAAAAGTTAATATGTCTTTCTTAGATGGAACAGATTGGTTGGCAGTAGATAATTCCGATGTTGATTTCGACCCGTTTAATGCAGACAAACGCGGTACAAGAGAATCAAATCCCTCGTATGACGGAATGAATATTTATGGCGATGATTTTGCCGTATTACTACCATTGTCAGCAGCAACAGGCGGCGCCGTTGAAGATATCAGAGTGTCAAGAACCGGTTATGAAGAAAAATATTTGACCGACAATAAGGCAAAAAATATGAAAGGTGATTTTGCTTTACATTATCGCCCATCAGGCAAAAAAGACGGCTTAGAGTTTATTTGGGTATCCAGAGCAGGTACAGGTAAAACAACTTATCAAGGAGCTAATAAATATGTAATGAATAATTTTGTCATTCATCAACATAAATTAGAAATTAAGAATAAAAATTTCTTTATCAGAGCATACTATACAGGTGAAGATGCCGGAGATACTTATGATACACGTTTTACCGCTTGGAATATCAATAGAAAATGGAGAAGCGACAAAGATTGGTATAACGATTATGCGCAGGTGTATGCGGCTGCTCGATTGGGAATGTTGCCGGGACAAACTGCTCCGATGAACGAAGAAAATGCTCATATAGTTGCTAGAAATTTTGCCGATAAAAGTACTGTAGATGTAAATGGTAATCCTAAAACGCCACGATACGAGCCGGGAACTCCCGAGTTTGAAAAAGCGTTTAATGAAGTAATTAATGACCCTAACTTTAAAACAGGTGGTAAATTTGTCGATAATAGTAATGTAAAACACGTAGAAGGAAATTACAGTTTTAAAGATATAATCAAAGTTGTTGACTTGCAAGTAGGTGGATCATTAAGAAGATATTCGTTGCATTCAGAAGGAACCATTTTTACCGATTACAAAGGCTTAGGTGATATTAATATTGATGAAGCCGGTGCATATTTGCAAATTACTAAAAAATTCTTAGGCGACAGATTAAAAATCTCTAACTCAGTGCGTTATGATAAGCAAAACAATATAGACGGAAGTCTTTCTCCTCGTCTTTCAGCAGTATTCTCAGCAGGAAAGAACAAAGAGCATAACTTTAGAATCTCTTATCAAACCGGATTTAGAAATCCATCAACTCAAAGTTTGTACATAGGTCTTGACTTGGGTGCTATTGCATTGGTTGGAGCAGCGCCTGATAATTTAGACAGATATCACGAAACAATAGTAGCAACCGACCCGACTACAAACACAAATTTTGATGCCGATATATCCGGTACTGATGCTTACACAAATTCATATACACTAAGCTCTTTTCAAAGATTTGCGGTAGCCGCAAAAGCCGGCGATCCTAATGCAGCAAGCTATTTGGAAAAAGCCGAAGTTGAATTGATTAAACCCGAAAGAATTTCGACTTATGAATTTGGTTATAGAGGAAAATTGATGAAAAAATTAGGTGTGGATTTTAGTGTTTACTATAACAAATACAAAGATTTTAGTGCAGGAACAAGAGTTATGGCACTCTCTCATGAAGTAGGTGATGTAGATGACGCCAGTGCATTTAATGCAATTGCTTCGGGAGCATACAAACCATTCCAATTATATACAAATGCAAAAACAGACGTTAATTCGTATGGTTTAGATGTCGCTTTTTCATACAAAGTTAATAATTATAGATTCGGATTGGTTTATGATTATGCCGGTATAGATTTTGACAAAACAGTTGACCCTGACTTTTTATCAGGATTTAACACACCTGAGCATAGAGTTAAGTTTTCATTAGGAAACGATAAAGTTTACAAAGATTTAGGATTCAATATCAATTATAGATATCAAACAGCATTTATGTGGGAAGCATCATTTGCCATAGGTGAAGTGCCTGCAAGATCAATCTTAGATGCACAAGTAAACTATAATCTGAAAAAATATAATATGAAGTTTAAATTAGGCGGTACCAATTTGTTAGGAACAGAATATATGTCTGCTCCCGGTGCCGGTTTAATTGGTAGCATGTATTACTTAGGTGTTACTTACGGAAAATAATATTTTTTAGAACAAAACTTTTTAAAACATCTTCCTTTTAGGGAGATGTTTTTTTATTATGTATTAATTTAAAAATAAATCAAATGTTAAAAAATGTTGAAAAACCGGAATACATCACTTGCTTGTATTGCTAATGATTATAAATTGCATCTCTTTCATGTACATTTAGTAGAGGATTTCGAGTGAAGCTGTTGATGTACAGACTCTTTTAAATAGAAATGAAATTTATACGTATTTTGTCGTAATTTACTCAAAAACTGACAATGGTCATAAAAACTTTTAATCGTTGCTTGTATATTGCAAAAAAATAAATCAATAAAACACAATACTATGAAAAGAGTTAGAATTGTAACAGTATTAAT
>CAZSBI010000120.1:0-3741 GCA_964604735.1 uncultured Flavobacteriaceae bacterium
TAGTTATTTTTTTACCACGGAGTAACACAGCGTTTCACAGCGTTTCTTACTCGTGCCGGTTACGTTGTGCTACTTGGTGTAACTCTGTGGTTAGTTATTTTTTTACCACGGAGTAACACAGCGTTTCACAGCGTTTCTTACTCGTGCCGGTTACGTTGTGCTACTTGGTGCAACTCGGTGGTTAGCTATTTTTTTTACCACAGAGTGACACAGAGTACCACAGCGTTTTTTACTAGTGTTGGTTACGTTGTGCTACTTGGTGTAACTCGGTGCTGGATTATTTCATTAATCACTATTGTTCATTGTCGGCTTCTTTAATTTTATTAGCAGCAACTAAAGAAACCACCATATCATTTAGCATTTCGCTGGCAGCATTCGGGTTGTTTGGCAATAAAATCAGATTCGATTTGGTGTCTTGACCAATCGCTTGTAAAGTGTCATAGTGTTGGGTAATCACAATAAGCGCAGATGCTTCTTGTGGGTTAATTCCGGCGCGATTTAAAACATCAACCGATTCTTCCAGTCCGCGTGCAATTTCACGACGTTGATCGGCAATACCCTTACCTTGTAAACGCTTGCTTTCGGCTTCGGCTTTGGCACGTTCAACAATTAATATACGTTGTGCATCACCTTCGTATTGCGCAGCAACTTTTTCGCGTTCGGCGGCATTAATACGGTTCATCGCCGCTTTTACCTGCGAATCCGGATCAATGTCGGTAACCAATGTTTTGATGATATCGTAGCCATATTCCATCATAGCCTCATTCAATTCGCCTTTGATAGCAATGGCAATGTCATCTTTGCGTTCAAATACATCATCGAGACGCATTTTGGGCACTTCGGCACGAACAACATCAAAAATGTATGAAGTAATTTGCGCGCCCGGATCCTCCAATTTGTAATAAGCATCTTTGACTCTGTCCTTCGGAATTTGAAACTGTGTCGAAACTTTAAGATGCACAAACACATCGTCTTTTGTTTTGGTTTCAACAATGACATCAAGTTGCTGAATACGCAAATTAATAGGACGTGATTTAGAGTCAATAAATGGCACTTTCATATTCAAACCGGCATTTCTAACCGAAACAAATTCGCCAAAACGTTCGACAATAACCGCTGTTTGTTGTTTAACGGTGAAAAAAGATAGTGCTAAAATGACTACCACAATAGATAATAGAAACATTAAAATAATCATATAATTAAATTTTAAAAGATTAGTTAGTAAATATACGAATAATTTCAATATTTGTTACATTTTTTTTAGAAATCTTAAAAAATGCAGTTAATAATTTTTTTGTATTTTTATCCCCAAATAAATAACTATGGAAAATATCAAACAATATATTGAAAATAATAAGCAACGACTACTAGATGAACTATTCGATTTGCTTCGAATACCATCGGTAAGTGCCGACCCTGTTTTTGCCGAGGACGTCGCTAATACAGCCGAATTTATCAAAAACGAAATGATCAAAATAGGTTTAGACAATGTATCTATTGAAGAAACTCCCGGTTATCCGATTGTTTATGCCGAAAAAATAATTGATTCGAATATGCCTACGGTGCTTATTTACGGTCACTACGATGTGCAACCAGCCGACCCTATCGAATTATGGGAGTCTGACCCTTTTGAACCGGTTATCAAGAAGACGGCTATTCACCCCGAAGGCGCTATTTTTGCACGAGGCGCTTCCGACGACAAAGGGCAAATGTATATGCACTTAAAAGCGGTCGAGTTTTTGTTGAAAAACAATCAGTTGCCTATCAATGTTAAATTTATGATTGAAGGCGAAGAAGAAGTAGGTTCGCCCAGCTTGGCTTGGTATGTAAAACGCAATCACGATAAATTGAAAAACGATTTGATTCTGATTTCAGATACCGGAATGGTTGCCAACGACGTGCCTGCCATTACAACAGGTTTGCGCGGATTGTCATTTGTTGAGGTAGAAGTAACCGGTCCCAATCGCGATTTGCACTCAGGCTTATACGGTGGCGCAGTTGCCAATCCTATTAATATTTTAAGCAAAATGATTGCCCAATTAACCGATGAAGATAACCGTATAACTATTCCGAATTTTTATGATGCCGTTCTTGAAATGCCTGCCGACCAAAGAGCGGAAATGGCAAAAACACCTTTCGATTTAGACAATTACAAAGAAGCCTTAGGCATTGCAGATGTGCACGGCGAAACAGGATATTCAACTCTGGAAAGACAGTCTATCAGACCAACATTAGACGTTAACGGTATTTGGGGCGGATACATTGGCGAAGGTGCCAAAACCATTATTCCCTCAAAGGCTTATGCCAAAATTTCGATGCGATTAGTACCCAATCAAGATCCCGAAAAAATACCACAGATGTTCGAAGCATATTTCAAGAGCATTGCTCCTAAATCGGTACAGGTAAAAGTGACCAATTTACACGGCGGCGACCCTTACGTAACCCCTACTGATAATATTGGCTACAAGGCGGTTGCCGAAGCTATAAATAAAGCCTTTGGCAAGCAACCTTTGCCTATTTATTCGGGTGGAAGTATCCCGATTGTACCACTTTTTGAAAAAGAATTAGGCACAAAATCAATATTAATGGGATTTGGACTTAATTCTGATGCCATTCATTCACCCAACGAACATTACGGATTGTTCAATTATTACAAAGGAATAGAAACAATTTCGTATTTTTACGATTTTTACAAGCAAAAATTTAATCAATAAAAAACATTTACAACTATGAGCATACTCGAAGCATACGAAAAAGGCGGATTTAGAAACGAAGTGTCCGTATTGGCAACTTTGGTAAAACTATCATTTTCTGATGGCGTTTTAGACGAATCTGAAATGAAAGTTATTGAAAGAGTCGCAAGAAATTATGGTTTTAACGACCCTTTTGATTTACAAGAAATTATTAAAAATTACGAAAATTACACAATAGAGCCGGCATATAATTATGATGAGCGTATTGAACAACTTTACAGATTAATGCAAGTTATTTATGCCGATGATCATTTAGATAAAGCAGAACTTAAAATTGTAAAAAATTCGATTGTGGCCTTAGGTTTTCCTGCCAAAAATACTGATGATATTTTTGAAACAGCCGTTGGTCAAATTGCCGATGAAGCCGATTTAGAAGACTTTACAAAAGCAATTAAAAAAGTTAACAAGCTGTAATTTAGCGGTTTGTAAATATTTTTACAAAGGCTTTGCTTAACGGTGAAGCCTTTTTTTGCATTTGACGACAACGATGGTTTGTTTATAAATCTTATTAATCGCTTATAGCAACTAGCTTGTGTTTCTTTCACAACGCAACTTTTAAAATTTTGCAGAATCTCGGTCGCATAGGAGGTTTGCTTGGTTTATGCTGAGTTGGGGTTGGAGTGGTTTATCCTGAGCGAAGTCGAAGGGTTGGTGGTTTGAGAGTGGGCGGTTTAACGCTTACTCATCTGTTTGATTGCGCAAACTATATTTTGTTTTATTTTTACTTCCTGAAACTTTTATAATTTCCATTTCAACAGCTTTTTTTAAATCTCTACTTGCTGTTGATGAAGAAATATTCTTGAAAATATTCATATAATCTTTTCTGCTAAATTCTTTGACTCCAATACTTATTATGTATTCAAGTCTCTCGGATGATGTTAGTGTTTTTCCGGTAAATTTTAACAATTCTTCTAACGAATTATCTATTACGCTTAACAAATATTCTATAAATGGGGTAGAATTTGCCGTTTTGTCCGACTGAGCTAAT
>CAZSBI010000121.1:0-3502 GCA_964604735.1 uncultured Flavobacteriaceae bacterium
AAGAGCGCAACAAGATCCTATGTTTTCGCAATATCAGTACAATCCGCTCTCAATAAATCCGGCTTATGCAGGTACCAAAGAGAATTTTGTAATGACAGGCATCTCACGAATACAATGGGTTGGCATAAAAGATTCGCCTAAAACTCAATCTTTTTCAATTCATAGCCCTGTTGGTAAAAATATGGGATTAGGATTTACAGCGCAAAATGATAATGCAGGACCGCTACATCAAATGATGTTTTATGCCGATTATTCCTATCAAATTGATGTGGGCTTTGAATCAAGACTAAGTTTTGGACTAAAAGCAGGTTTTCACGTAGTAGATTTAGATTTAATGGCAATTGAAGCGCAACAGCAAAACGACCCAAGTATCTATAACTTAGATAGTTACTTCTTGCCTAATATGGGCGTAGGTATTTATTTTTATACTTACAGCTTTTATATGGGCATATCAGCGCCTCGATTATTAAACCAAAGTTTAAATCCGCAAATAATTGGGCAATCCGAATTGGTACGTCATTTTTTCTTTACCACAGGATATGTATTCGATTTAGATGATGTTGTCAAAGTAAAACCAAGTTGTATGGTAAGATATACACCAAATGCTCCTGTTTCTTTTGATGTCTCTACGCATTTGTATTACGACAAAGTTGGTTTTGGTGTAGGATATCGAAGTGAAGATGCCTTTGTTGGTTTTTTTGAGTTTTACTTGAACAGACAATTAGCGTTTGGCTATTCTTATGATTATACAATGTCCGATTTAAGACACGAAAGTAATGGTTCACACGAACTGATGTTTAGATACGATTTTTCAAAAGGTGGCGATATTTGTCGCGAACCTAAATATTTTTAATTAACTTTGACTCAGCAAATAACAAACTATTTGCTGAGTTTTTTTTTTATTAGTCACATAAAACACAACAATGAAAACAGTAAGATACTTATTATACATCGTATTTGGATTTTTAGCCGTTATATTAATTGTAGCTTTATTTGTTACAAAGGATTTTAATTTTGAAAAATCTGTTACAATTAACAAACCAATTGAACAAGTTTGGCAACACACCAACAGCTTGTCGGCATTAGATAAGTGGAGCCCTTGGTATGCCTATGATCAAAATATCAGAAAACAAATTTATGGCAAAGATGGGACTGTCGGCGCAAAAGAAACATGGGAAAGCGATGTAGAAAGTGTAGGGAAGGGGAAGCAAACTATTACCAAAATCGAAGCGCCTACATTATTTGCTACCAAATTAGAATTTATTAAACCTTATAAAAATAAAATTGATGGTTTTGTGAAACTAAAATCAGAGGGAGAAAAAACTATAGTTTCTTGGGGCGTAAAAAGCAAATTGCCTTATCCGTACAACATAATGAATATTTTAGTAAATGCAGAAAATACTATTGGTAAGGATTTTGCCTCCGGATTGAACAAATTAAAAGCAATTTGCGAAAAAGAATAGTCTCAAAACAAACAATCAAGGTCAAAATCTTTATAATCCTTTGTCAAACAAGTCAAAGTGGTATCCGAAATTATTAATTACGCAATAAAAACAGGCAAAAAGTTCTAAAATTTATCGTATTTTTGTCAATCTAAAATGAGAATGATGAATTTTGAACAAACACTGCAAAATGCTATTAAAAAAGCATTCAAACAAATATTTGATTTTGATATAGATAACGCCGAATTGCAAGCAACACGCAAAGATTTTGAAGGCGATATAACGCTGGTAGTTTTTCCGTATGTAAAACAACTGCGTAAAAACCCGAAGGAAGTAGCCGAAAAAATAGGTGAATTCTTATTGGCAAATCTTTCAGAAATAGAAGCTTTTAATGTAGTAGGCGGATTTCTTAATCTACTTGTTAACGATAAATATTACATCGATTTCTTAACCGGCATTTATACCGATAAATCTTTCGGATTAACAGCCAAAGATGAAAGTTTGAAAGCTTTAATGGTCGAATATTCATCGCCAAATACCAATAAACCATTGCATTTAGGACATATTCGTAATAATTTGTTAGGACACAGTATCAGCGAAATTTACAAAGCCACAGGCAAGCCTGTTATCAAAACGCAAATTATTAATGACAGGGGAATTCATATTTGTAAATCAATGTTGGCTTGGCAAAAATTTGGCGAAGGCGAAACCCCCGAAAGTAGCGGGTTAAAAGGCGATAAATTAGCCGGAAAATATTATGTAAAATTTGATCAAGAGTATAAAAAAGAGATCGCCGAATTAATAACAAAAGGCAAAAGCGAAGAAGAAGCCAAAAAAGAAGCGCCCATTTTATTGGCAGCTCAAAATATGCTTAGAAAATGGGAACAAAAAGACCCCGAAGTAATGGAACTATGGCGTACAATGAATGGGTGGGTTTACAAAGGTTTTGATAAAACTTATAAGGATTTAGGTGTTAGTTTTGATAAGAATTATTACGAAAGTGAAACCTATTTGTTGGGCAAGCAAGTTGTAGAAGAAGGCTTGGCAAAAGGCTTGTTTTTTAAGAAAGAAGACGGCTCGGTATGGGCAGATCTAACCGATGAGGGATTAGACGAGAAACTATTGCTTCGCGGCGACGGTACTTCGGTGTATATGACGCAAGATATTGGAACGGCTATTAGTCGTTTTAAAGATTTTGATATTGATAGTCACATCTATGTGGTTGGAAATGAGCAAGATTACCATTTTCAAGTACTGTTTTTAATTTTGAAAAAATTAGGTTATCAATGGGCAGACAAACTCTATCATTTGTCCTACGGAATGGTCGAATTGCCTCACGGTAAGATGAAATCAAGAGAGGGGACAGTAGTCGATGCCGACGATTTAATGATTGAAATGACCAATACGGCAAGAGCTATTTCGCAAGAATTAGGTAAGTTAGAGGGCTATTCTGACGAAGAAAAAGAACGTTTGTATCGCATTATCGGATTAGGCGCATTAAAATATTTTATTCTTAAAGTTGACCCCAAACGTACCATTATGTTTGACCCTAAGAAGTCAATTGATTTTCAGGGAAATACAGGACCTTTCATACAATATACTTATGCACGTATTCAGTCTATTTTACGTAGAGTTCCCGAACTAAAAAACAAGAATTTTGTATTAGAAAAACTCGACAAAAAAGAAAAAGACGTGTTAAAACAGCTGGAAATGTTCCCTTCGGTAATTGCCAATGCGGCAGAACAACAAAATCCGGGTGTAATTGCCAATTACGTATATGATTTGGTAAAATTATATAATTCTTTCTACCAAAGTGTACCTATTTTAGCCACCGATAATGAAAACGAAAAGATTTTCCGTGTAAAATTATCCGAAAAAGTAGGCGATACCATCAAAAACGGATTTATGATGTTAGGTATTGAAGTGCCCGAAAGAATGTAATACCTTGCTACTGATGTTCTATGACTGTTGTTACCAATCATTCTGATGAATACCGATAGTTACGAAAAATTCAGAAGAAGAGTTTTTATGTAGATTTATTACCATAAAAGATATGACAT
>CAZSBI010000122.1:0-3712 GCA_964604735.1 uncultured Flavobacteriaceae bacterium
ATGTTGCAATTTGCCTAATTTATAAGCAATAACGGGTTCTTTTTTCTGAGCAAATATTTTTTCGTAAATAGCTACTGCTTCTTTTGTTGCGCCTAGGTTTTCAAGAGCAATGGCTTTGCGTTCCAAAATATCCATTTTTTCGGATTTAGCCAATATTTTGTCGGCTATGGCAATATATGACACATAATTTCTTTGGTTGAAATAAATATATGCCAGCGAATCGATGTAGGTCGATTGTTCGCCTTCGATAGCCATAATCTGATATACACTGTTTTTAGCTGCTTCTAAATCGTAGTTTTGAATAGCCGACGAGTATGCTTTTTTTTGTAAATCTAAAAGGTCTTTTTTGTATAATTTTTGACCAAAACTTAGGTTAAAACTCAATGCGAGTACGACAATTAGTATTCTTTTCATAATATTAGGGTTTTTTATGATTTTTATAATTTTCCTCAAAGGTAAAGAATTGTAGTCAATTATTAAAGATTTTAATCAGTATTAAGATATTTTTAACCAAAGATATTTATGTTGCCTCCCCAAAAAAAGCAGGCATCATAATTGATGCCTGCTTGATAAATGTTGTTAATATTAGTTTATTTAAAACCGATTAATGTTTCAATGGCTTCTAAATATTTTTGTACATAGGTCTTAAATGCCGGATATTCTGCCGTACTGATATTTTTATCAGGAACCGTATTGGCTAACATATGTATTTTCAACTTTTTAGCACCTAATTTTTTATATGTTTGAGAAAAATTATGCTCTTTAAATTTACCTGAAATATTTTCGGGAACATCGGTAAATGATTTGCCGTTTTTCAAGATAATAGTATAATTTTCTTCGTATTGATCGGTATTTTCGTATTGACGATATTCAATTGGGTATTCGCGTTTTTCCAAACTTACCACATCGCTGGTATAAACTTTTAATTGCAATGGTAATTTAAAAATGCTTGCTCTTCCCAATTTTTGAATTTTGTTTTTCACTTTTAGTGTAGCTTGGAAAATGACTTTTTCGTGTGCTTTATCATTTTGAATAACTTTGTATGAAATTAAATCTAAATCCAAATCGTCCTTTTTTTCAAAATACTCTAAAATACTTTTTTTGAGTACATCTTCATTTTTTTCATCTAATAAATCTTTTAATCCCGAATTGATTCTTCCTTGTCCTGTTATGGTAATAGTCAGTTCTTTTTTGTCAGGATAAATAGTGTAAACAACATCAGATTTTAAGATGGTTTTGGTTTGTGCCACATCTTTAAGTTTGATGAGTCCTTTTTTAACTTTATCTTCTTTTTTATAAGGAATTTCAAGCGCTGTTGCCGATAATAATGAACTTGGTAAGGATTTGAAAGGCAAATATTTATCTGTCATTTCAAGGTATTGATCTTTACCGTTTAGTTTTACTTTGGCAATACAGTGATTAAATCCGGTTGAAGGTAAAATCATTTTGTTTTGACCATTGTCGTTGGTCGAAACAAGTACCAAATTGACATCTAAGTCGGCTTTGCGTCCGAGTGCCAAGAAAAGTGTTGATAAATCTTTACAATCACCGAGTTTGCTAATCAAAGTTTTAGAAGGTTTTTGCGGGATAAATCCACTTTGTTTAAAGTCAACATAACTATAATTGATATTGTCGCCAATATAATCGTATATTTTTTTAGCACGGGTATTTTCGTCTAATTTTTTATAATCATCAGGGAAAATTTCGGCAAAAGCATCATTGACTACCTTGTTGTATTCGATAGATGAGCTGACCAAGTCTGAGTACCAATTGGCAATATCGTCCCAAGAATTTAAAGTACTCATATGTATAGAACGTCCTACATCTCTAACTTTTGGCATATAATCTTCGGGGTTTGGCAGACCTTTATTGTCTTTGTCCACCCACTCGTATAAGATGTGTTTGCCAATATCTTTTTTGCTGAAATTTACTTTTCCTCCAATGGTTTTTGTATTTATTTTAATCGATTTTGGCACCAAAATTCTGTAATAAGTCAATTTTGAAGGGTGTAGTAAAT
This sequence comes from uncultured Flavobacteriaceae bacterium, assembly GCA_964604735.1. Lineage (GTDB taxonomy): Bacteria > Bacteroidota > Bacteroidia > Flavobacteriales > Flavobacteriaceae > WGBX01. The sequence goes on from CAZSBI010000122.1 coordinate 2,018, forward strand.
CAATAGTATAGTCATCGGTGTAGTCTTTATAAAAACGTCCGCCTTTGTTTCTGATTCTTTCGTAATCGACATATACTACATCGCCTACTGATAATCCGTTAAATACAAAACTGGAACCTGATTTTTCGGCAGGGACTATTGAGCCGTTTGGTTTTACAATTTCCGATTTAATAATGTTATAGTTTCCATATAATCCTAAATCATATTCTTTGAGTAAATCGATACCTTTTTCGGTAGTTACTTCGTAAATGCTAACGTTTCTTACTTTCTTTCCGCCTTCGGGGTAGAGTAATATATTTGTTTCGTCGAGTAAGAAATTGACACCAAAATTGTTCTTTTTGATTTTACCTCTATTCTTTTTGATATAACTGTAAGCTTCTTCTGTAACATATTTTTTGAGCGGATCTTCTATATTTTCAAGATCGTTAATTTTGTCGCGTAAAGAACCATTTGCGCCATCGTGTGAAAGTGCTTTTTTATACCATTTTAGTGCTTCTTTTTTTCTTTTTAATTGTTGTAAAGCCTGCCCTTTTTTCTTCATTAATACAAAAGAATAGGGAAATAATTTCAATCCGCGATCTATAACAGGTAAAGCCTCTTTGTACTTATGCATATCTAATTGCTGATTTATATATTGTCTTAATAGAGATAAATCATGCGGCGTCTTTTTATACAATTTTGCATATATATCTAAGGCTTTTTTGTTTTTATTTTGTTTTTCGTAATGATAAGCCAATCGAGCATACGCAGATGGATAAAAATATTTTTTGATAACATACTTGTATAGCATTTCTGTTTTTTTGGCTTCGTTGAACAATGATTTATAAAGACCGGCATAAGTTGTAATCAATTTAGCTTGTCTCATTTCTTTTGCCTCCTCTATTAACCTATCGAGCAAATTGTGTACTTTTGATTTGTTTCCTTCACGTAGTGCTTTAAACAATACGGTCGTGGTTTTCATAATAGGCATATCAGTGGCTTTTGCAATTTTGTCAAGATCTTTATTCATTTCCGCCACATCTTTTCTGAATAATTCTTGTGAGTCAGTTAATTTTAATATTTGTGCATAATAGTAATCCTCATCATCATTATCGATATTTTCTTTCAATTCTTTTACTTTGGTGTTTTCTTCTTCAATTAAGTGAATTTGAATCAATAAACGACGCAATAAAGAACTTTTCGGATATTTTTTGACTAATGGTGTAATTACTTTAAGGGCTTTATCTTCTTTTTCGTTTCTCAAATAAGTATTGATTAGACAATATTTATAGAAAATGCTATTCGGATTTTGAGCTACTTTATCTTCAAAATATTTTTCGTAAACATTAGGCAGCTCTTCCGGATTCACTTCGGCTTCTGTGCTTTTTTTGTAGGTTTTGTATTGACTGCTGTATGTAAGTCCTTTGATTGGATTTCCTTTTTTATCCAAAATTCTCACAATGTAATATGCATATGTAGCATTGGTGGTTTTTACCAATAGACGATTGTTCCCTTTGGCTAAATTTACCTTTATTATGTAGGTGTCCATATCAGATTTTCTATCTTTATCTTTTTCGAAGATAAGTACATCGTTTAGCCATAGTTTAGTTGCTTTACCCGAACCGAAATTGATATATACGGTTTGTTTTTTGGGCGATTTTATAAATGTTTGTGCATAATTTATTCCGCTACCGTATTCTCCATGATTAACAAAAA
>CAZSBI010000123.1:0-6114 GCA_964604735.1 uncultured Flavobacteriaceae bacterium
GGATGCTGCAGGCGTTGCTGCTGTCATTCGTTCTTACTATCCAAACTTAACTGCTCCGGAAGTAAAACATATTATTATGGATTCGGGTTTAGCACCTCAAATAAATGTTATTCGTCCGGAAGAAGACGATTATGAAGGCGAGGCACACGTAGTACCTTTTAAAACGCTAAGCAAATCAGGCAAAATGATTAACTTATACAATGCTATATTATTAGCAGAAGAAATGTGTAAAAAGAAATAATTGTTTGATGAAAAACATTCTAATAAAAACACTCTCTATTTTGAGGGTGTTTTTTTAACTATTAAGAAGCAAGCATCACACTAAATACACCAATGGTTAATAAAATTTTTATCAGAAAATAAAAAATATGGTATTTTTTTTGTGTAGTTGATGACATAAAAATTGCCAAGCCAAAAATGTAGATGATAAGAAACAAATAGAAAAAGTATTTCATATTGCCTATAATCCTAAAACTTTGCAACATAAAAACAGGAATAAGCATCAGGATACTAAAAAATATAATAATATACTTACCCGACTTTTCGCCATATCTAATTGGTATCGTTTGGTTGCCCTTAACCAAATCGCCCTTTATATTGATATAATCTTTGACCATATCCTTAATTAATAATAGCAGAAACAAAAAAACGGCGTGCCAAAAAATAAAAGTATTAAATCGTTTGAAATATAAAAAAATACCAAAAAACGGGAAAATGCTTAAAATAGCTACAAACAAATTGCTCAAAAATGTACGTTTGCTTATTTTATGCGAATAAAACCATATCAAAAAAATGTAAACACTAAAAAACAAAGCTGCTCTATACGAAATAACAGCTGCCAGTCCTACTGCCAAAAAATTAAAAAAGAAATACAGATAAAGTCGTTTTTGCTGTGCTAATTCTTGTTCTATCAGTGTTTTTTTGGGTCTGTTAATCAGGTCTTTCTTGTAATCGTAAAAACTGTTGATAATATACCCCGACGCAATAGATATAGTAGAAGACAACATTAAAATGATAAAATACTTATCAAAAAGTAAGGTGTAAAAACTCTCGTTTGGCACAAAAATATATTTGGCAGTCAAAAAGAAAGCAAACATTAATAAAACGATATTTTGCACCCTCACCAAAGCAAAAAAACTAAGTATTTGCTTTAATATTACAGGTGTAGCATTCATTTGCTTTGTGTAAATAGGTTATTAGAATCTGTAAACTACTTGCAGTTTGTAGTCTTTTAGTTGCTCTTTTACTTTGTCAAAGTCTTCGGCAAAACCTAATATATAACCGCCACCGCCGGAACCACATAATTTGAGATAATAATCGTCGGTTTCAATGCCTTTTTTCCAAACATTTCGCATGTGTACCGGAATCATTGGGGTAAAATTTCTGTAAGCGGTGCTTGATAATTGTTTTAAATTGCCAAACAAAGATTTGATATCACCCTTTAAAAAATCGTGAACGCAAGCATCGGTATATTTGATAAATTCGGTTTTTAGTGTTTTTCTAAAACCTTCATTTTTCATTTTTTCCATAAAAATTTCGACCATATCGCCGGTTTCACCCACTTGTTCGGAATCTATTAAAAAGACAGCGCCCTTGCCTTGTTTTTGTGACGGAATGCCGGTGGCTTCAATCTCTTGGGGAGACTGAATAAGAATAGGCAAACTCAAATAGCTGTTCAAGGGGTCTAAACCCGAACTTTTGCCGTGAAAAAAACTTTCCATCAACCCGAAAATTTCTTTAAGTTTTAGTAACTTTTCGCCGGTTAAGTTTTCTAAAACCGTAATCTTTTCGGTAGCGTACCGCTCATATATCGAGGCAACTAATGCGCCGGAACTGCCCACGCCATAACCTTCGGGAATATTTGACTTAAAAAACAAACCTTCGGATAAATCTTTGTTAAATTGTTCAAAATTTAGGTTTAACAAATCGGGGAACTCTGCTTGTTTTTCATTCAAATAGACAGCAAATTTCTTGATTTTTTGGTTTGAATCGGCTACTTTTTTATCGGCTAAATTGCCTATTTGCAAGCCGCCTTCATAATGATTAAAAGGAATGGCTAAACCTTTGGAATCCTTGATGATACCATATTCGCCAAACAATAAAATTTTTGCGTAAAATAAAGGTCCTTTTTTCATCATAAATATATTTGTTACTGCAAAGTTACATTATTTATAAACACCTTCGACAAATTGAGTGCCGAAATAATCATCTAAGGCTTGTTTCATCAGCGTTTTTCTATCCTCATCGGCAAAACTTCCGGCAATGGCATTGATGCTAAGTTGATACAAGTCTTCTTTTGATAAGTTTAAAGCATCGGTTACCGCCAAAAAATTATCGTTCATATAGCCGCCAAAATATGCGGGGTCATCGGAGTTTACGGTAGCAAGCAAACCTTTGTTTAACATTATTTTTAGGGGGTGATTTTTAATACCTTTAACTACTTTGAGTTTTAAATTTGATAAAGGGCAGACCGTTAAAGCCATTTTTTCGGCAACTAATCTGTCAACTAAATCGGCATTTTCGAGCGAACGATTACCGTGATCAAGTCGATCAATTTTTAGCAAATCTAAGGCTTCATAAACATATTCGGCGGGACCTTCTTCGCCGGCGTGTGCCACCAACTTAAATCCGGCTTGCTTTGCAACGGCATAAACTCTTTCAAATTTTGAAGGCGGGTTGCCCAGTTCGGAGGAGTCTAATCCGACGGCATCAATCCAACTGCTGTAAGGCAAAGCTTGTTCTAGTGTTTTAAATGCTTCTTTTTCAGACAAATGACGCAAGAAACTCATAATCAATTTATAAGAAATACCAAATTTTGCCTTGGCATCTTCGAGGGCACGATGTATCCCTTTGATTACCGTATCAAAAGAAACGCCTCTGTCTGTATGGGTTTGCGGATCGAAAAATATTTCGGTATGAATAACATTTTCGCTATGAATTTTTTGCAAATATGCCCAAGTTAAATCGTAAAAATCTTGTTCGTACAACAATACACTTGCGCCGGCATAATAAATATCTAAAAATTCTTGCAGGTTATTAAAATTGTAAGCATTTTTTACTTCTTGTACACTTTTATAAGGCAACTCAATATTATTTCGCTGTGCAATGGCAAACATTAATTCGGGTTCAAAACTCCCTTCAATATGAAGGTGAAGCTCTACTTTTGGCATTTTTTCAATAAAATTATGGAAGGTTTTCATAGCTTTTGGGTAAATTTTGACAAAGTTACATTTTTTTCTTATTTCCACCAGAGACAATCCAAATTTTATAGCACAAAACCCACAATGATTGTCTTTCATCTCAAAAAATATTTTTTTGTATCTTTGTTTTTAAGCTTGTCTTAATGTATTATTTAGTCAAACAAAAACGATGAAACGATTTATTTTATTTGTATTTTTATCAACATTCAATCTTGTAAATGCACAAATTATTGTAGGCGACACGCAATTGCAGGTTTCTCTACAAAACAACGGAAACGGCGCCGAGCTGCAAAGCATTTCACATAACGGCACAGAATTATTAGAAGCGCACTCCTACTTATTTTACTTGTACGTCACCAATATCAACACAAACGCAGAAACACGTATTAGTGCAACATCCGGCTGGAATGATATTCTTGTTACTAATAACGGAACTGATTGTAGTATCGTTTTTAGCCAACCCGATAATGCTAATTTGCCAAATACTTTATCGGTTACTTTTACTTTGCAAGTAGCCAACGGACAATCGCAGTGGGATTTATCCGTAAACGGATTAGGCGCCCAAAACACACTCACAAGGGTTAATTTTCCTAAATTTAAAATTAAAACACCGGGCAACGACACTTTTTTTATTCCTAAATTTTCGGGCAAAGAAGAACATAATCCAAATGCCGGCAATATAAATTATGATTTAACTTATCCACGTGGCAGACTGGGCGCTTCAATGCCTTTTGCGGCATATTACAACAATAATTATGGTATTTATTTAGCTTTTCATGACGAAAACGCTTCCTTAAAAAACTTAGTTATTGCCTCAGAAAACAATTATGTCAAATATTACGGAAAACATAATATTCCCGATAAAACTACTGCCGGTAATAACTGGGAATTACCGGGTGTTTTTCAACTTGATATGTTTGATGGAAAATGGTACGAAGCGGCTATGATTTACAAAGATTGGGCAAGCAACAATGCCGGATATTATCCGCAAGAATCGCCCGAGAGAACGTTGCGTCAGAAAACCATCGGCGATATTGCCGTTTGGGGTGTAGCAATGCCTGCGGTAGCGCGCGCTTTATCTGATACTGAAAACGATATCAATGATTTTATCGCCTTGTTTCCAAACCATATTTCCGTTGGTATTCATTGGTACAAATGGTATCCAAATTATCACGACGAAGATTACCCCGCATATTTTCCCGAACGAAACGGTTTAGATGCAGCAATTAATCGTATCCAACAAAACAATAATGTGGTTATGCCCTATATCAACGGAATGATGTACGATACCGGCTTGCCAAATTATGCAACAGACGCCGAAGCTTATGCAACAAAACGAAGTGACGGCAGTGTTTACACCCTCAATTTTTCCGATACCGCCGAAGGACGCGCTCCAAATACATTTGCTATTATGTGTCCTACGCAAACTCATTGGCAAGATACCATTGTAAATATCAACGCCGAACTTACAAATAGATTAAACTGCAAAGGCGTTTATAACGATATGGTTGGCTGGGCAGGCGCCTTTGAATGTATGGATCCTACTCACGGACACCCGCTTGCCTCGGGACATTGGTGGCACGACGGCTACCAAAGCATGTATAACAGAGTGCAAATGGCAATTCCGAATGACCGCTTTTTAACCGTTGAAGGCGCAACTGACAATCTAACTAATATTATAGACGGGTTCTTAGTCGGGGAATGGCGCGAACAAAACTTAGTGCCGGCTTTTCAGGCAATTTATGGCGGAAAAAACCAATTTTTTGGCGTTAGCTACGGTGGAAGAACATACAACGATGCTTCATTTTATGCAAAATTTTCAAGCTTTTTTGTCAATAATATTCAACCCGGCAGAATGTTCTTATGGTTTGCCCACGATGCCAATGCCGTTACGGCACGTCCATATATTGTTGATTTAGCTGTGATGCGTCACAAATTGCGCAATTTTATGTCTTATGGCAATATGCTAAAACCTTTTGATGTAAGTGGTATTATTCCCGATATTACATCAAACTGGGGCGGCAACGCAGGCGACATTACGATTAGTGCCCTGCAAAAAAATGTATATAGCAACAAAACCGGCGATACACTGGCATTTGTATTCAGCAATGCCTCAATGACCGACAATCTTAATTTTTCGTTTGATATCAATGGAAATGATTACGGACTACAAGGCACGCTAGACGTACAACTCATTACACAAACAAGCAACGGAGCGGTTGAAAATCATCCGAATACATATACCCAAAATGTCAATATCAACGCTATGACAAGTATTGCTTATTTGGTATCGGCTCATGACGCGGCAAAAATAAACGAAATAAGTCAAGGTAAAATTTATATTTATCCTAATCCGGCTACTGATATTATTAATGTTAACAGCGAAGAAAATCGAATCAATAAAATATCAATCAACAATATTTCAGGACAAAAAGTGTATGAAAAACAAGTTAAAGGTTTTGATAGCAGCGTTAATATATCAAACTTATCAAAAGGTGTTTATTTTGTAAATATTGAAACAGAAAAAGGTATTTTTGTCGAAAAGTTTATCAAAAATTAGGTAGAATGATTATTTCTTTTGATCAAAATTTTTACCAATTTGGTCGTTCATCAACTCGTTGTACATAATTGTGTAGGCATAATCCACGACATCTTTTAAATCGTCAAGCGTGAGTCCTTTGGTTTCGATAACCGGCAATATTTTTACATTAAGTCTGCCCGGACAACCCTTAAACAATGTATAAGGAAATTTGGATTTATTGTCGTAAAAAACCATTGGCAAAATGGGGAGTTGGTGCTCTATTGCCATTCGAAAAGCACCTGTTTTAAAACGGTCTAAAACAATTGATGTGTCGTCCGGAATGCCTCCTTCCGGATAAATACAAATACTGTTTCCCTTTGCTACAAAACGTTC
>CAZSBI010000124.1:0-3174 GCA_964604735.1 uncultured Flavobacteriaceae bacterium
CTAGATTTAACCCTCTGAGTATAAATAAAATACCAACCAATACAACTGCATAAGGAATCATTTTATTTATCTTATTTCTAATTGAAACCGAAACAAAATTTCCTAAATAAATTGCCAGTGTCATCATTGGTGCCGTGCCCAAACCAAATACAATCATGTATAAAGCGCCCAAAAAGGCATCGCCGGTTGCCATGGCGCCTACCAGTGCAATATATACCAGTCCGCAAGGTAGTAAACCGTTAAAAAATCCAATAATATAAAAACCTCCTGTCGATTTGTTTTTTAGATAAGCACCAAGCGAATTTTTCACATAATACACAAATTTGTTCCATCCTGCCAAGGGTTTTAAGCGCAATACTTTTGTTGCGGGCACAAATGCCAAAACAACCATTATAATACCCATTATTAAGGATACCTTTTGCTGAAAACCACCTAATGCAATACCTTTACCTAAAAAACCAAATAACAGTCCAATTAATCCGTAAGCGGTCATTCTGCCCAAGTGATACAATAATGTTTGTAAAGACATTTTTGCTTTATTTTGTCTGTCAACGGGTAAGATGAATGCTATGGGACCACACATACCCAAGCAGTGAAAACTACCCATTAATCCTAATAAAAGTGCTGATAGCAGAATGCTCATGTTGCATTTATTTTATGTATAATTTTTTTTCTATATAATAAGCTGTATCATTGAGTTTCCAGTCAAGAAAAATCTCCCAATTACCCGAAATAAGTTCATTTTTGGGTATTAATTGTTGTTGTTGTTTCAAATTAAAGTCGATATTCTTATCTAATTTTTTATTGTCAGGTTTGTATAAGGTAATTGTTCCTGAGATATCATTGTCAGAAATATAATTTGGAAAGACAAGTGAAATTCCTTTTTCATCATTTAAGATTTTTACTTGCACTTTCATTGTATCGGCATTTTTCTTTTTTGCCAAGACTTCTCCGTAGATTAGTTCTTTTTGATAATAATCTTCTACTACCAAATCGTTTGATGCAGCTTCTTTAAATGATTTAAAAAAATAAAACATAAACACGATAATAAATGTTGCATATACAATTAGCAAGCTCCAACCCCAATTTAGTTTAAATTTAGACATATTAATATTTTTTAGCAATTACTAAGCAAGGGCTGCGAGTAACACAGCCCTTACATTAGTAAAAATTAATTTATAGGTGCGATAAATTTAGTTTCAAACTTATCGACAAGTTTTCCTTTATCATAAATACCAAAAACAACTTTTTTCTTTCCTTTGATTTTAGTTTTAGGTATTTTAACAACAATAGAAACTTGCTTAACCTCTTCTTTTTTCAAATTTAGTTTATCTTCGTCGGTAATAATATCAATTACAGCATCTTCGTATCCGAGAAGTTTTACTTGTAAGTCATTATAAGCATGCATACTTTTGTTTATAATTGTAGCATTATAATTGTTTTGCACACTACCGTCGGGCATAACGGTTAAAACGCTATTGCGATCGCGGAATACTTTTAGTTCTATTGCGGTACGATTGGCAAACAGCGTAATAAACACTCCGATTAATATGGTTAATACGACTGTATAAAACTTAACTCGATTAGTAAACAATTTGCTGTGTCCTTCTTCAATACTCACCGATGAGGCATAACGAATCAAGCCTTTTGGTTTGCCGATAGAATCCATAATGGCATCACAGGCATCCATACAAGCTGTACAGTTGATACATTCAAGTTGTACACCGTCACGGATATCAATACCGGTAGGGCAAACTTGCACACATTGTTTACAATCTATACAATCGCCATGACCTTCTGCTTCTCGGTCTTGATTTTTACGCATTGGAGCTCTTCCTTTTTCTCCTTCACCACGTTTATAGTCATAAGCAACCATGATTGTATTTTCGTCGGTAAGTACGCCTTGCAAGCGTCCGTATGGACAGGCAATAATACATACTTGTTCTCTAAACCAAGTGAAAACAAAAAAGAATACAGTTGTAAATGCGATAAATATTAACCATGACTTAACATCGCCGAAGGGGTGTTTCCATAGGTCAATAACATAATCCGAGCCTGCTACATAAGCTAGCATGATGCTTGTTAATGCGAATGAAACAATCAAGAACACAAGCCATTTGAGACCTCTTTTCATGATTTTTTCGCTATTCCAAGGCGTTTTATCAAGCTTAATTTGCTTAGGTCTGTCGCCTTCAAATAGATATTCTATTTTTCTGAAAATCATTTCCATAAATATTGTTTGCGGACATAACCAACCACAAAAAATACGTCCGTAAACGACCGTAAACAGCACCAAGAAGACAACTGAAATAACAGCTGCCAAAGCTAAGAGATAGAAATCTTGAGGGAAAAACGGCTTGCCGAAAATATGAAATTTTCTTTCGAGAATGTCTATCAACATATATTGTTCGCCGTTTACTTTGATAAACGGACCTACCGCAAAAAGCACCATCATTACAATACTAACTATTGTTCTATAGTTGTAGTATTTTCCTTTTGGTTTTTTTGGGTGAATCCAATTTCTTAAACCTTCTTCATTAATCGTTCCAATTGAGTCTCTAAAATTCTCTTGATTATTTGTACTCATTATAAATAGTTTTTTGAGCCAAAATAAAGCAGTTTAAAAAAACTGCTTTATTCTGTATTAAAATATAAGTTAAGTAATTATTAATTACATGGTTCTCCTTGTGGTGCTTTAGGCTTAGCAGGTTTAGTGCCTTTAAGCGATAAAACATAGCTGGCAACCTGTTGAACTTTTTTAGCGCCCAATGTCTTAAACGACTGCATACCTTGAGATGTTCCGTCATTGATAATACCAAATAGTGTTTTGATATCACAACCATAAATCCAATTCTCGTCGGTTAAGTTTGGTCCTACAATACCTCCGCCGTCTGCTAAGTGACAAGCAACACAATTTTTCATGTAGATTTCTTTACCGGCTGCCAAATCATTTTTATCTGTAAGCAAAGTAACAGAATTCTTATCTACTATATTATTGTCTTTTTTGTACTTCTCTACTTGCGCTTTGGCATTAGCCATTTCGCGTTTATACTCATCGTATTGACTGTCTTTACCTTGAACTGTGTAATAAAAGATATAAAATACCGATATTACAACAGTAATTACAAATCCGATTGTCCACCATGGTGGAAGCGGATTGTTTAGTTCTTGAAT